>CBIHQA010000073.1:0-11454 GCA_966211475.1 uncultured Neisseriales bacterium | reverse complement strand
ACCAGCGCCAGGCCGAACAGCAGCATGCGGATGGTGCCGGCATCCAGCACGTGCAGCCACACGTCGCGACTGACCACCGTGATATGGGTGATCACCCAGGGATGTACCGCTTCGATCGTGTCGCGCAGTACCTCCGGCATCACCGCCAGGATGACCGCGCCGCAGACCACGCCGGGGATGGAACCCATGCCGCCCAGCACCACCATCGCCAGCACCATGGTGGATTCGCCCAGCACGAAGGATTCCGGGCTGACGAACTGCTGGTAGCTGGCGAACAGCACGCCGGAGACGCCGCCGAAGGTCGCGCCCATCGAGAAAGCCAGCAGCTTGAGGTTGCGCTTGTTCAGGCCCATCGCCTCGGCGGCGGTCTCGTCCTCGCGCAGCGCCATCCAGGCCCGGCCGATGCGGGAATCCTCCAACCGGCGCGACATCGCGATCAGCAGCACCACGATGGCGAGGAAGACCAGGTAATAGTTGATGACCGGGCTGACGGTCAGCGGCCCTAGCTGCCAGGCTGTCTTGAGCGATACACCGCCCAGGTGCAGCGGCTGGATGTTGCCGATTCCCTGCGCGCCGCTGGTGATGTCGTAGGGACGGTCCAGGTTGACGATGAAGATGCGGATGATCTCGCCAAAGCCGAGCGTGACGATGGCCAAGTAGTCGCCGCGCAAGCGCAGTGTCGGCGCGCCCAACAGCACGCCGGTCACCCCGGCAGCGACGGCCGCCACCGGCACAATGGCCCACAGCGGCCAATCCAGCGGCGCCGCCGTCAGCCCGGCCTGGAACAGGTGCGGTGAAGCCAGCAGCGCATACACGTAGGCCCCCACCGCATAGAAGGCGATGTAGCCGAGGTCCAACAGGCCGGCATAGCCGACCACCACATTCAGCCCCAGCGCCAGCATCGCGTACAGCATTGCAAAGCCGGCAATGCGTACCCAGGCGCCGCCCAACCCCGGGATGGCCGACAGCACGAACGGCAGGGCCACCAGCAGCACCAGCAGGCTGCCGTACTGCCAATGATTATTGTTGTGCATTCTTTGGCTCTCCTCGTCTCGCCCACCCGGCAAAGGATGGGACGGGATGCAGCGTAGAGGCCACTGGAGATACAATCAAAAAATTGTCCTGGATACACCCGGAAGGGCCGGCGATGGCCGCATCCCGCTACAAGCAACTGGTGGACGTGTTCGCCGCCGGCATCCGCGCCGGACGGCTGCGGCCCGGCGACCGCCTGCCCACCCACCGAGAGCTGGCCAGAAAACATGGGCTGGCGCTGGTCACTGCCTCCCGCGTCTATGCGGAACTGGAAGCGATGGGGCTGGTGATCGGCGAAACCGGGCGCGGCACCTTCGTGCGCGACCCGACCACCCCGCCGCACGCCTCGGCCGACCTGCGGCAGCCCGGCCAGGGCGCGGTGGACCTCAACTTCAACAACCCCGTGGTGCCTGGCCAGGGCGCACTGCTGCGCGAGGCACTGCGCCAGCGGGCCAACGCCGGCGACCTGGACAGCGCACTCTACTATCGCCCGAATGCCGGGCAACCGCACGAACGGCAGATCGTCGCCCGCTACCTGCAGACGCGCGGTCTGACGGTGGACGCGGAGCAGGTCGCCATTGTCGACGGCACCCAGCACGGCCTGTCGGTAATCCTGATGGCGCTGATGCAGCCCGGCGAAGTGGTGGCGGTGGAGGCCTTGTCCTACCCCGGCTTCAAGGTGCTGGCGGACCTGCTGCACATCGAACCGGTGGCCATCCCAATCGGGCCAGACGGCCCGGATTGGGACGCGCTCGACAAGCTCTGCCGTGCCCGCCGCGTGCGTGCGGTGTACACCATGCCCACCCTGCACAACCCGCTGGGCATCGTGACCGGCAGCGCGTCGCGGCAGCGGCTGGCCCGCCTCGCCAAGGCGCATGATCTGCTGGTAATCGAAGACGCCGCCTACGGCTATCTGGCCCCCGATGCGCCGCCGCCCGTGGCAACCCTGATCCCGGAACGCACCGTCTACGTCTCCAGCCTGTCGAAGAACGTCGCGACCGGCCTGCGCTTCGGCTTCGTGGCGGGCTGCACGGCCTTCATCGGGCAGATCGAACGTGCCATCCGCGCCACCACCATCCACACCCCGGGCGTCATCACCGGCCTGGCCTGCATGTGGATCGAGGACGGCACCGTCGCCCGGCTGGAGCAGGAGAAACGGCAAGACGCGGCGGCCCGGCAACGCATCGTCGACGAAACCCTGAGCGGCCTGACCATGGTGCGGCACCCGAGCTCCTACTTCGTCTGGCTGCCGCTGGGCGAAGACAGCCGCGCCGACCGCGTGGCCACCACCCTGGCCGAACGGGGCATCGCCGTCTCCACCGCGGAACCCTTCGCCACCACCACGCATGTGCCACAGGCGCTGCGGCTGGCGCTCGGCTCGGTGGACCTGGCCACCTTGCGGCAGGCGCTGCATACGGTGCGGGAGGTGGTCGAGCTGGACGGCTTGTAGCAGGCGCAGCGGAAAAGCGCCGCGCTCCTTAGCACCTCACCAGATCGCGCGCGGAGGGCATACACTGACCCCATCCTTCCCGACCCAAAGGCCCCACGTGCTCGACCGAAACACGGTGCTCGCCCTGGCCCGGCCCTGGTACACCGGCGTCGATCGCCACTACCATGACTGGCGGCATATCGAAGAGCTGTTCGCATTTGCCGACCAACACCAACTGCCGCTGCGCGACGCGGAAACGCTTGCCATCGCCTTCCACGACGCGATCTACATTCCGCTCGCCGGTGACAACGAGCGCAAGAGCGCCGATCTCGCCATGCTGGTCGCCGATCACCTGACCTTGCCGCCGGAGACCCGTGCCGAGGTCGAAACGCTGATCCTGGCCACAGCCCACCGCGGCCCGACCCCGCCCGCTGCCGCACGCGTGGTGTCGCTGGACCTGCTTCGCCTGGCCGCGCCAGAGCCCGCCTTCCTGGACAACGTGACGGCACTGCACCGGGAATACGCCGCGCATTTTCCCGACCTCGACGCATACCGTCGGGCCTGGGCTATCCACATCGCCAAGCCACTGCTGGCACGCCAACCCATCTATCCCGACGCGGAAATACGCCAACTGCTGGAGACGGACGCGGTGGCGCGTCTGACCTGGTTTGCCCAGAAATTCGGCGGGCCCGGCTGACATCGGGACAGCCCGCTGATCCACCCTGCGAGCGCGGCCGAGGCTGACAGAAGGCATCGGCCGCTGCAGAATGGCGCCACCGTTCTCCATCCACCGCAAGTTCCGGACCGCCACCAGGCCGCGACGCGAACCCAGCTCAGCAGACCACCCCATGTCCCGATTCCGCCCCGTTGCTCTCGAACACGCCAGCCGCCTCATCAACCACGGCCCCACGGTACTGATCACCAGCAGCCATGGCGGGCGCCGCAACGTGATGGCCGCCGCCTGGTCGATGCCGGTCGAATTCAAGCCGCCGCGCATCGCCATCGTGATCGACAAGCACACCTTCAGCCGCGAACTGATCGCCGCCAGCGGCAGCTTCGGCATCTGCATCCCCGGCGCCGCCTTCAAGGACGTGACCTACGCGGTCGGCTCCACCAGCGGACGCGACATCGACAAGTTCGCGCGCTACCACATCGACACCATCCAGGGCCCGGCCCTCGACCTGCCGCTGATCGAAACCGACTGCGCAGCCTGGATGGAATGCCGCCTGATCCCCGAGCCGCACACCGAAGACGCCTACGACACCTGCTTCGGCGAAGTCATCGCCGCGGCAGCCGATCCTCGCGTCTTCGAAAGCGGCCGCTGGAAGTTCGACGACACGAACACGCCGCTGCACACCCTCCACCACCTGGGCGGCGGCAATTTCGTGACCTCCTCCAGCGCCGTGGCGGCCAAGTCGCTGTAGGTGCGCCGCTGAGCAGCGCATGCCACCCGGTCAGCACGCCAAGGCTACGGCGCATCGAGGGAAGTGAACGTCACAACACCATGAACCAGGATGTTCTCAACGGCTACGCCGAACACGCGGCCCAACTGGTCCCGGCATTCGAAGCCATCTCGTCCGCCGACGTGCTGGCCCACGTCGCAGACTTCCTGCCCGACCGCACCCATCGCACACTCGACATCGGCGCCGGCACCGGCCGGGACGCCGCCTGGCTCGCCAGCCGCGGCTGCCGGGTGCTCGCCGCCGAACCGGTCGCCGCACTCCGCGAGGCCGGGCGCTTGCTCCACCCCACCCCGCACATCGAATGGATAGACGATTCGCTGCCCGCATTGGCCCACATCCAGCAACGCGGCGAATCCTTCGATTGCATTCTGCTGATCGCCGTGTGGCAGCACATCGAACCCGCGCAACGCCCGTCGGCCCTCGACAGCCTCCGGCGACTTGCCAACCCCGGCTGCCGATTGATCCTGTCACTCCGACACGGCCCCGGCGCCCCCACACGCCCCTGCTTCCCGGCCTCTGTAAAAGAAACCGTCACCCTGGCGGAACAGAGTCGGTTCGAGCTGCTGGCCAACCGTGCCGCGGCCTCCGTACAAGCGGGAAACCGGCAAGCCGGTGTCAGCTGGAACTGGCTGGTCTTCGAAGCGGTTTGAGCCGGTGCGCGATCCGCCGCTCACACCCGCCGCGACAACCGCCCATACAGCTCGAACGCCTCCGCGATCGTCGATCGTAGCTCCTGCTTGTCCAGCGGTTTGGGCAGGTAGCGGTAGACCGAGCCTTGGTTGATGGCGGCGGTGGCGGTGTCGAAGTCGCGGGCGCTGCTGAACAGCAGCCGCACGGTGTGGGGGTACAGGCGCTTTACCTGAGCGAGGAAGTCGGTGCCGAGTTCGGCTTTCAGCCGCTGGTCGCACAGGATCACGCCTACCCGGTGGCGGGCCATCAGTTCGTAGCCTTCGGCAGTGGTGAGCGCGTGCAAGGTGGGATACGACTCTTGCTGTAGCAGCAGGTCGACCAGGCGGTGCATGTTCTGGTCGTCATCCAGCACCAGCAGCGTCGGTGACGGTTCGCTGGTCAGCGCGGCCGGCAGCGGTAGCGGGCTGGCGCGCTGCAGCTCGGCGCAAACGTCGGCGGGCACCGCCTTGCTGAAGTAGTAGCCCTGAGCGATGTCGCAGCCGCGGGAGGCCAGCAACACCACCTGGCCTTCGGTTTCGGTCATCTCCGCGACCACCTTCAGGTTCAGCCGGTGAGCCATCGAGATGATGGCATCGGCAATCGCCAGGCTGCCCGGATCAGTGGTGATTTCCCGCACAAAGGAACCATCGAGCTTGAGCTTGTCGATGGGGAAGCGTTTCAGGTAGTGCATGTTGGAGTAGCCGGTACCAAAATCGTCGATCGCCAGCGTAACGCCCAGCGCTTTCAGCCGGTGCATCAGCGGGATGGTCCGCTCCGGGTCGTCCATCGACATGCTCTCGGTCAACTCCAGCGCCAACCGTTCCGGCTCCAGACCGCTGTCGAGCAGGACCCTTTCCACCATCTCCTCGACCCCGCTGCGCCGCAGCTGTTGCACCGACAGGTTCACGGCCATGCGGATCGGCGACAGCCCTTCCTGCTGCCAGACCCGGGCGTCGCGGCAGGCACGGCGCAGCACCCATTCGCCGAGCGGGATGATCAACCCGCACTCCTCGGCCACCGGAATGAAGCGGGCGGGGGAGACCACGCCGAATTCGGGGTCGTTCCAGCGCACCAGCGCCTCTACCCCACGCAGCCGGCCGGTGCGCAAGTCGATCTGCGGCTGGTAGTGGACCTCGAACGCCTCTTGCTCCATCGCCCGGCGCAGCGCACCTTCCAGCGCGATGCGCTCGTCGATCTGCAGTCGCAACGCCGCGTTATAGACCTGCACATTGTCGCGGCCGGATTCTTTCGCCCGGTACATCGCCGCATCGGCGAGTTTCAGCAGCTCTTCGGCATCGGTACCGTCCTCCGGGTAGCAACTGCAACCCACGCTGCAGGACACCGACAGATCCTGCTCGCCCAACTGCACTGGCAGGGCGGCACTCTGCGCCACCCGGTTGACGATGGGCAGTGCGTCGGTACTCTGCTTCAGCTCTTGCAGCAGCAGCACAAACTCGTCGCCGCCGATCCGTGCCAGGGTGTCGGTATCGCGCAAGCAAGCCTGCATGCGCTCCGCGACGGTCTTCAGCAAGACATCGCCGGCCTCATGCCCCATGCTGTCGTTGATCCACTTGAAGCGGTCCAGGTCGATGAAGGCCACCACGAAGCGGTTTTCCGTGCGCCGAGCATGGGCAATCGCCTGCTCCAGCCGGTCGACCAGCAGGCTGCGGTTGGGCAGGCCGGTAAGCGTATCGTGGGTCGCCTGGTGCTGCAGCCGGGCTTCAAAGCGCTGACGCTCGGAAATGTCGCGCGCCACGCACACCAGGCTGTTGCCGCCATCCGCCACCAGCGACGTCACCGACAACGCAACCGGGATCTCTCGGCCGTCTTTCGCGCGGATCGGCAGGTCTTCGCGCGTGGTGTGTCCGTCGGCGCCCTGCCGCAAGGCCTGGAAATAAGCCTCACTGCCGAACAATTGGCTGCCCAGCAGGCCGACCAGTTCCGGCTCCGTATAGCCCAGCAGGGCGCAGGCTGCATCGTTGGCCGAGGCGACATGCCCCCCCGGCCCGAACACGATGAGCATCTCGCCCATCGCGCCGAAGATGCTGTCCAGGTAGGCGAGCTGGGCCCGCTCCTGCACCAGCGAGGCCCGCAGATGGTCCGCCATGGAGTTGAAGGCGCCGGCCAGCTCGGTGAACTCGTCATCCGCCTTCAGCTGCAGCGGGGCATCCAGCTTGCCCTGCCCGAAATCGCTGGCCGCCTGCCGCAGCGTGTCGAGCGGCCGCACGATACGCCGCCCCAGTACCACGGTCGCCAGGATCGTCAGCGCCGCCATCACGACGGCGCTGAATGCAATCAGCGCCTGCAATTTCTCCACGGTCGCCAGCGCAATCTGCTGCGCCTCGCGCACCTCCGCCCGCTCGTGCCGGACCAGCTCGTTCACCGCGGCATCCAGCTGTTCGCTGGATGCTTCGTAGTCATGGAATGCCTCGCGCTCCGCCTGCGGAATCTCACCCGCCTCACGCAGGCGGAACAGGCGCCCGGCCTGCTTGGTCAGCTCATCGCGGGCGGCAATGACCTGCTCCAGCATCTGGCGCTCGTTCGGCTCCAGCGCCATGTGGTTGTACTCGGCGAGCTGCTTACGCAGCAAGCCGAGCTTCTCGAAGTAAGACGCCTTCTCCTCCGGCGACCGCGAAGCCGCATACCCCAGCGCCTCCTCGGACACCGCCTTGGCCGCATGGTGTACCGCCTGCGCCGCGTCCAGCGCGTTGACGTGCTCCAGATTGATCTGGTCGGCACTCGACTTGCTGTCCAGATAGATCACGCTGGCCGTCACCACCCCGGCCAAGGGGATCAGCATGCTGAGAGCGAGTTTGCTGCGAATTCTCATCGACGCATTTCCGGAGCAGGCGCCCGCCAGCAACAGGCGAACGCGGACCACGCGGGATCGGAATGCCACAGCCCTAACCCTAGGTGTTCAGTGAGGAAACTGCCAACTGTGCCGCCGTCCAGCTCGTAGCGTGACGACAGCACGCCATCGGCACATCGCGTGATCGACACGCAGGCGATCAGGTCAGCAGGGCGTTTTCACCCATTCAGCCCAATCGGCGGGCCTCGCACCATTGGAGAAGCCCCGCGGTTACCCGCCTTTCAGCAAGCACATTTGTCATATCGGACCCACAAGCAAATTCATGCTTCTGTGCTAGAGTGAACATTCTGGCAAATGTGCAATACAACGGACATATCAGCCAGAGCCCGTCTTGCCGCCTACAAGGAGAAAACGCGTGTCATGGAAAGACCTGCTGGTCAAAGCAAAGCTGATCGAGTCCGATGCCGATACCCCAGCGCCTGACATGGCACCCTTTCGCTCCGGCAAGGACGAGCTGAGCGAGCTCGAACTGTCCGCCCCAGCGCCAACGCCCACCTCCCCGGCTGGGCTCCCACCGGATATCGAAGAAGGCACACCGTTAGAGGACATCTACGCATCATCCGGCGTTCCGGCGACTCCCTATCCCGCCGAGCGGCTGCTAAAAGTGCTGGATGGCCTGCGCGCCATGGACGCCACGCATCAGCGGGCCGCCGTTGCCGCCATGGATGCGGCGGACGACACCTGGTCGCTGGAAGGTGTACTGGCGGATGCCGCCGGCAAGGTGGTGGCGCTCAGGTCGCACCTCGGCAAGCTGAGCGAGACGGTCACCGCGGCCCATGCCAAGGAAGAGTTCGAGCGAGCCAACTTGGCCAAGGAATACGAAGCAATCTGTACCACCATCAACCAGCAGATGGCCGAGCTACAGGAAGCGCTGCGGCTGGCAACGGCGGACAACGTCAACGCGATCAAGGCGCTGGAAAGCCACACCCGGGATACGGTCAGCGCCAGTCAACGCGAGCAACTCCGCATCCAGGTGGAAATCGACCGCCTGGACAGCCTTTCGCAGCAACTCGGTTCGCCCAAGAACCCATAACCAAGAATCAGAAGAAGGAAATCGGCATGAAACTTACCCCTCTCGCCAAGGGCCTGCTGTCGCTGATCGTGCTGGCCGGCCTTGGGTCCGTGGGTTGGAACCTGTACAAGCACAAGCTCGCGGAGCAAGTGGCCGAGGCCGACAGCTCCACGCCTTCGCCGACGCCGGCACCAGCCGGGACCAGCAACGATCCCCCCGTGCCGCTACCCCAGGATGTCTCGCCGACGACGACCGCCACGGCTGCTGCGAAGCCCATGACTGGCAAGTCTTACCAGAGCATCGTGGACAAGGGCGTGGTCAGGGTCAGCGTGCAGTCCCCGTCCAAGCCGTTCTACTCGATGGAAAACGGCGTGCCGAAAGGCTTCAACGTCGACTTCCTGAATCTGCTGTTCGCCCAGTCGGAGTTCACCGCCAAGCATCCGAAGATCGTGGTGGACACGGACCACGCGGTGGATACCTATCCGGCCGTACCCGAGCAACTGACCAAGGCGGACAGCCGGGGCAACCCGACGGTGGACATCGCCATCGATGGACTGACGTTCGCGGACGGCGACCAGCCCGGCGTGGTCTACACGGTGCCGTACGTCAGTGATTTTGGCTACGCCCTGATCACCGGTCCAAACTCCAGCGTACATGGGGTAACGGATCTGTCCGGCAAGCGCGTGGGCATCCTGCAGGGCGACCCGGACGTGAAGGCCTTTGCCCAGCAGAATCTGCCCGGCGCGACGCTGGTGGAACTGAGCGACGCGAGCACCAATGGCGTGCGCGACTGGATCAAGCGTGCCATTGAGTCCGGCAAGGTGGAGGCGATGGTGTATGACTACCCGTTCGCCGTTGCCGAAATCGCCAACACCAACCTGGTGTTCGCGGTGGCCAAGCTGCCTGGCTCTGACATCCGCTACAAGATCGGTGTCCGTCAGGCCGACGGCGACCTGCTGCAGAACCTGAATACCGCCATCAGCAAGGTCAAGCAGTCCCCGGCCTACCAGGATCTGCTGAAGCAGTATTTCATCAGCCGCAACCTCGGTCGCGTCACCGCGGCCAGCGGCGGCGAAACGGTCTATGTGGTGAAGGCTGGCGATACGCTGTCGCTGATCGCCACCCGGTTGCTGGGCAACAAGGGGCGCTTTACCGACATCGAGGCACGCAACAACCTGCCCAACCCGGACCTGATCCAGATCGGCCAGAAACTGGTCATCCCGAAAGCCTGAGTCCGATAGCCTAAGCCGCCAAGACAATGCATGACTCCAATCCGAGCTACCTGGGCGACTTCCTGCAGAGCCCCGGCAACGTTGTCGGGGTGCTCGGCGGGCTGGCCGCAGGGGTATTGCTCTCGTTTCCGTACGGGCTGCTCGGCGCTGCCATCCCCCTGCTGGTCACGGCAGGGGCGGAAATCATCGCCTGCCTGTTCGTGCCGGACATGCCAAGCTTCCGTCACTGGGCAGACAAGCAGCGAACCGACGGCGGCCGCGCCGAGACGGAAGCCCAGATGCTGGAGGAAATCCGGCGACGCTGCCCCAGCCCTTCGGTGCAGCGCAAATACTTCGATGCGCATCAATCCATCGTGCGGCAGGTCGAAGGGTTGCAGACCCTGGCGGCCAAACGACCCGGTGCCCTGGGCCTGGAAGATCGCGACCGCATTGCCGCCGTGCCCAGCGAGTTTCTCGGCTTGAATCTGTCCCTGCTGGTGATGGATGACCGCACGCAAGCGGTGGACCTGGGCAACATCAACCGCAAGCTCGCCCAGATCACGCGTCAGCTCGCCGAGCCCGCGGATGGTGCAGACGTGCGGGAACTGGAGCGGGCTCGCGACGAATACACGGCGTTATTGGCCCGTCACCAGCGCATGCTGAGCCGGCGTGCGGCCATCGAGGCTGCCATCGTCTCGCTGCCCGACCAGTTGGCCGAGATCTATCAGATGGTGATGAGCGACGGCACGCAAAGCCAGGGCGCGCAGCTGACCGACGCCATCGCTAACCTGCGTCTGCGTCAGGACATCGATGCAGAACTGGCCGCAGACCTGTCGGGCGCCATCGAGGACGTACGCACCAAGCAACGCGGGAACGCCGACGGCCTCCGCTCGGCACGTTAGTGCAAAACGCAGTCATACCGAATCAACCGGAAGGACCATCATGTCTGACATCAGTTTTTTCAGCCGGGTAGGCAATCTGTTCAAGGGTTTCATGTCGCTGTGGATTCAGGACGTGGAAAAAGAGCACCCGGAAATCGCCTACCAGAACCGCATCGACAGCATGGTGACCAAGTACGCCAAGCTCAAGGATGTGACCGCCGCCGTGCTGCGCCGCCGCGAAGACATCGATGCGCGCCTGAACAAGCAGGGCGAAGAACTCAAGCGGATCAGCGCCGACCTGGACGCCGCCGTTGCCAGCAACCAGGATGATCTCGCCGTGGTGCTGATCCAGAAGAAGGATGCGCTGGAGGCCTCCATCGCCCAACTTTCGATCGAGTTCGAACAATCGCGGCGCGATGCCGAAGAAGCCAAGTCCTCGCTCAACAGCATGAAGGCGGAAATCGCCAAGCTGAAGGACGAGCGCGACGTGATGCTGGCCAAGCTGCAAAGCGCCCAGGCCCGCATCCAGATCCAGGACCAGCTCGAAGGCATGTCGGTCGAGGCCGACGTGCGGGCGCTGGACAACGTTCGCGAACACATCAACAACACCGCCGCGCGCGCCAAGCTGGGCGCCGAATTGGCGGACTCCGACCTCGACAACAAGCTGGCCAAGCTGCGCGAGACCAGCGGGGCGATTTCGGCACGCGCCAAGCTGGAACAAATGAAGCAGGCCGCCAAGGCTGCGGGTAACAAGACGCTGTAACGGCCATGACGGAACTTGCCACGCCCTCGTCGCATTCCCCGCTGCCCGCCTGGGCAGAGCTGCTGCGCGAACGCTATCTTGCCGGGGAAGCCAGTGTCTTCATCCTGCACGGCAACGTCTTCGAC
>CBIHQA010000072.1:0-11495 GCA_966211475.1 uncultured Neisseriales bacterium | reverse complement strand
ACCATGCCTCATCAAGCGTTTGAGTCGTGTATTGAAGCCTGTAACGAGTGCGCCCTGGTCTGTGACCACTGTGCCGTATCCTGCCTGCAGGAGCAGGATCCCAATAGCATGGCGGACTGCATCCGTCTGGATATGGATTGCGCCGAGATTTGCCGAACGACAACGGCGTTCATGTCCCGGGGCAGCACCCTTGCTGCCCAGGTTTGCCAGATGTGCGCTGAAGTTTGCAGTGCATGTGCAGACGAGTGCGCCCGGTTCAGCATGGATCACTGCCAGCAATGCGCGCAGGCCTGCCGGCGTTGCGCGGATGAATGCCGGCGGATGGCGGCGCAACCGCCTACCAGCACGCGGCAGAGCAAAGCTGCCGGAGCCAGCGCGCATTAACTAGCCACGAGCCCCGATGGGGCTCCTTGCTCGATCCTGCGTTCTTGCGGGATGGTTTCCACTTCTCCGTATATTCGCAGCCCCCCCTAGATTGAGCCTCACTCTACGTTTGCCGCTGCATCGTTACCGTAGGTATCCCGTTGGCGGGGCGAAGCATCTCTTCTGGGGGGATTGCGATCAACATTGTTTTTTGCGGGCAGGCGAGCGAAGTTCTGCCAAACAGCGGCTGCCCGCCGTATGACTCGGGGCGCTGGGCAGCCCAGTGCAGAGTCCGTCCTCGTAGTGTTCCAGTTCATGCAGAATGCCGCAGTCACGGGTGGCATGGGCCGCGCGGCAGTGGCCACGGAGCTCCATGAGCTGTGCTTCCAGTTCCCTTAATTCAGCGATGCGGTCCTGAACATGGCGCAGATGGTCGTCGATCAGCTCGTTGATCGCTTCGCAACTGGCATCCGGTTCAGCCCGCGCCTGCAGCAAGGCACGAATCTCCCCGTGGGTCATGTCCAGTGCCCGACAGCGGCGAATGAACGTCAGCCGTTCCAGATGGCTGTTGTTGTACTGCCGATAGTTGTTAATTTCATCGCGCTGAGCGGGCGGCAGTAGACCCTCGCGTTCGTAGTAACGCACTGTCTCGACGCTGCAACCCGAGTCTCTGGCCAATTCGCCGATTTTCATCCGCCCTCCTCGTTTGCTTGACCCTGAAGTTACTATAGGGTGTGCAATGCCAGCATACGCTGAATGACGGAGTTTCTCCATGGCCAACTGCTGTGACCACGACGATTACGGGCAACCCGGAAAACGGAAGGCGCATGATCACGCGGGGCACGATCATCCCCCATCACAAAAGAAGCACCGCGTTGTGAATATCGTGGTGCACGATGGGCACGACCACGGCAAGGGTGCCTGCTGCGCACCGCCCCCCGTTGCGCTGAATCGCCTGGCGGTGTCCAAAACGGTCGGCAACGATGTGCGTACCTCAATGCGCATCATGCAGATGGATTGCCCGACCGAAGAGGCGCTGATCCGCAGCAAGTTGAAGGGCATATCGTCAGTCCGGCAGATGGAGTTCAACCTGATGCAGCGGGTGCTGACGGTCATCCATGCCCCCGCCGCTTTGGAGCCGGTGCTGAGCGCGATCCGCTCCCTCGGTTTTGAGCCGGAGTTGCCCAACGCGGATGGAGCGCTGACGAAGCCAGGACGCCAAAGAAACCTTGGTGGCCGCTGGCTCTGGCGGGTGTCGCGGCGATCGCTTCGGAAACGGTCGAGTGGTTCGGCCTACCGATTGGCCTGTCGGCTACGCTCGCCATCCTCGCTGTTGTCGCCTGCGGTATCGGGACCTACCGGAAAGGCTGGGTCGCCGTTCGCAACGGAGACCTCAACATCAACGCGCTGATGAGCATTGCCGTCACCGGTGCGCTGCTGCTGGGCCAATGGCCGGAAGCGGCCATGGTGATGGTGCTGTTCACCGTAGCCGAAGTGATCGAGGCCAAGTCGCTCGACCGGGCCCGCAATGCGATCGAAGGGCTGATGAAGCTCGCGCCTGAGACAGCGATGGTGCGGCAACCGGACGGCACCTGGCAGGAGATCGACACCCGGTCCGTGACCGTGGGCAGCGTGGTGCGCGTGAAACCGGGCGAACGCATCGGCCTGGATGGCGAGATCGTCAGCGGCCGTTCCAGCGTGAACCAGGCGCCGATCACCGGCGAGAGCCTGCCGGTGGACAAGGCCGAGGGCGACGCCGTGTTCGCGGGCACAATCAACGAGTCCGGTTCTTTCGAATACCGGGTTACCGCCGCGGCCACCCAAACCACACTGGCACGCATCATCCATGCGGTTGAAGAGGCACAGGGGGCCAAGGCACCCACACAGCGTTTCGTCGACCGCTTTGCCCGCATCTATACGCCCATCGTGTTCGCCATTGCGGTGACGGTTGCCGTGCTGCCGCCCCTGCTGATGGGCGGGATCTGGCACGACTGGGTGTACAAGGCGCTGGTCATGCTGGTGATTGCTTGCCCCTGCGCCCTGGTGATTTCGACCCCGGTCACCATTGTCAGCGGGCTGGCGGCAGCAGCCCGGCAGGGCATCCTGGTCAAGGGCGGGGTCTACCTGGAACAAGGCCGCAAACTGGCTTGGCTGGCGCTGGACAAGACCGGCACCATCACCCACGGCAAGCCGGTGCAGACCGACTTCGAGATGCTTGCAGACCTCGACGCGCAGCGTTGCCAGCAACTCGCAGCCGGTCTGGCCAGCCAATCCGATCATCCCGTCTCACTGGCAATTGCCAACGCGCCGTCGCAACGCGAGTTCGCATGGCAGACTGTAGACGCGTTCGAGGCGCTACCGGGTAGAGGTGTGCACGGCATCATCGGAGAGCAGCCGTACTTCCTTGGCAACCATCGCCTGATACATGAAATCAACCGATGTTCTCCGGAACTGGAGGCGCGACTAGAGGCTCTGGAGCGACAGGGAAAAACCGTGGTGTTGTTGGTCGATGCCAAACAGGTGCTGGCGCTGTTCGCGGTAGCCGATACGGTGAAGGACAGCAGCCGCGAAGCCATTGCCGAACTGCACGGGCTGGGTGTGAAGACCCTGATGCTGACCGGTGATAACCCGCACACGGCAAAAGCCATTGCTGGACAGGTCGGCATCGACCAGGCGCGCGGCAACCAGTTGCCCGAAGACAAGCTCAAGGTCGTCGAGTCGTTCGAAGCCGAAGGCGTGGTCGGCATGGTCGGCGACGGCATCAACGATGCGCCCGCCTTGGCACGCGCAGACATCGGCTTTGCCATGGGCGCGATGGGCACCGACACGGCGATCGAAACCGCCGACGTTGCGTTGATGGACGACGACTTGCGCAAGATCCCGACTTTTGTCCGTCTATCCCAGTCCACCCGCGCAGTGCTGCTGCAGAATATTGTGCTGGCACTCGCTATCAAGGCGGTGTTCCTGACGCTGACGCTGATCGGGCTGGGAACGATGTGGATGGCGGTATTCGCCGACGTGGGCGCGAGCCTGCTGGTGGTAGGCAACGGCTTGCGCCTATTGCGGAAATAATGCCGTGACGGTCATTCTCGAATCCGTACTGACCTGTCCACGCTGCGGCTTTGCCCGACAGGAAACCATGCCGACAGATGCCTGCCAGTTCTACTACGAATGCAGCCGATGCAAGGCACTGCTGCGACCCGAACCGGGAGACTGCTGCGTTTTCTGCTCCTTTGGATCGGTGAAATGTCCGCCGATGCAACAGCAAGGTCTGGGGTGTAAGCCACAAGGTGGCCGGTGCGACTAACCACCACGGGAAACCAGTCCCGGCTTCTCACCCAGACACACGAAGGAGAACAAGGATTGACAAGAAACACCTTTTGATGCTGTCCGCCATCAGCGGTCTGATGGTTCTGTCCAGTACGGCGCTGGCGGCACCCCCAATGCCCGCTGGAAATGAAAAGTGCTTCGGCGTCGCCAAGGCGGGTGACAACAACTGTGCTTCCGCCAACGGGAGTCATGCCTGCGCCGGCATGGCCACCAAGGATCATGACCCCAACGAATGGATCTACACCCCGACGGGTACCTGTACCAAAATGGGCGGCAAACTCAAGGCGGGGTAAGCCGTACGGCGGTTCAGCTAAACCGGTTCCCTTTCCGGCACGGTGGACCGCAAATGATCTGCGCTTGCTGATACTTTGCTTCCGTGATTGACTGAGCCGCAGCGCATCAGCCTCTCTGGAGCTCACCATGCAAAGTCTGTCGATGGTCGTGCAATACGTGCTTTGGTTCCTGCTCGTGGTTGCCCTAGTCTGGTTGATGCGAAGAGGGAACATCAAGGTGTCGAAAGGCTGCTGTCCGCCCGGAGCGTCGTCCGATGCCGCTTCCACGAGCCGACCCCGCACGGACGAATCCGCCCCCTGACATCGCAGGGGGCGGATTCGTCACCTGAACGAGGTCAACTCTCCCGCAGCAATTTCCGCATGTCTTCTACCAATGTGGCCGGTCCGGCCACATTGGTTTCAAGCACACGGATGCGTCCCTGCCGGTCAAACAGGTACACCGCGGCTTGGTGATCCATGGTGTAGTCGCTCCCCGTCTGGTTAGCCCGCGCGTAGAAGAATTTCATCTGGCCTGCCAGGGTTTTCAGTTCTTCCGGTGTGCCGCGCAGTCCAAGGAAGCTGGCGTCGAACGCCGGCACATACTGCGAAAGCGCCTGCTGGGTGTCTCGTTCCGGATCCACGGTAACGAACAACACCTGCACTTGCTGCGCATCTTCCGCCCCCAATTGCTGCCGGGCCACCTTGAGGTCACCCAGCGTGGTCGGGCAAACGTCCGGACAATGGGTGTAGCCGAAGAACACGGCGACCACCTTGCCCCGGAAATCCGCCAGGGTGCGGCGGCGACCGGTATGATCGGTCAACGCCACGGTCATGCCCAGCCCGGAGCCGGTAATGTCGGTGCCCTTGAAGGCGGCCGGCTGCTTGCCGCAGGCGGTCAATACCCCTGCGGCGACCGGCAAGGCCAGCCACCGCAGGGCACTACGTCGGTCGACATGCTGCATCGAGTGATCCTGTGTGGGGTGAATGGTCCTCAGAAGCTCGCGAATACCTTCGGATTGGACGAAGCCTCCAGGTTGTAGACGTACAACGGACGAGTCTTGGCGCCCGGCATGCCAGGGGCGCCTACCGGCATGCCTGGCAGCGACAGGCCCTTGATCGGGCGATGCTCTTTCAGCACGCGCTGAATGTACTCCGCCGGGATCAGCCCCTCGAATACATAGCTGCCGATCAGCATGGTGTGGCAGCCCTCCAGCGTCTCGGGCACCGAGTACTTTTTCTTGATGGCGGACCTGTCCGGGGTATTGACGATCTTTACATCGAAACCATTGCGCTTCAGGTAATCGGCGTAAGCGTCGCAACAACCGCAGTTCGGGTTTTTGTACAGCGTGGCCGACGTGGCGGCCAGCACCGGCAGTTGCACCAACAAGGTCAGTGTTAGCAGCAGGGTTTTCAAGGTACGCATGATTTGTACTCCTTCGGGGGTAACACATCGGGTTTCGGTTGCACGACTTCGACTTCAGCGGGCCTCGGGCGGGAACGGCTCACGCGCGCTCTCCGTCTGCTGCGCGCGCTGTTGCTCGGGGGTCCATAGGGTTTTCAGATAGGTAACGACGGCCCGCACGTCACCGGGCGTCAACGTGCCGCCGAATGCAGGCATGGTGAGCCGCTGGGTCTTGTTGAATGGGTCCCGCCAGCCCTGCCGGATAAGCCGATACAGCATGCCGTCGGCGTGCTTCCAGGTATGGCCGTCCGGACCATGTGGCGGGGGCGGCATGTCGCCTTGTTCGTCGGGCTCCTGCCAGTTCGGCGCCCCCTCCCCCTGGGCGCCATGGCAGGCAGCGCAGTATTGCTGGTAGAGGATGCCACCTGCCCGAACCTGTGCCGGGTCCGGGGGCGGCGCATCGGCGGCATACGCGGTTGCGATCGCGGCCAGCAGCGAGGTCAGGACGCCCAGCGTCACCCTATACATCGATCCGCTCCCAGCTCTGCGCCTGATCCCGGCTGCGGAACAGCATGCCGCCGCCTGCGGCGTACACGGCACCGTCCGGCATGACCAGCAGCGCGGTAATACTGGGGCTCGGGGACTTCACGGCGTTCCACTGTTCGCCACCATTGGTGCTCAGAAGCAGTCCTTGCCTGGTGGCTGCATAGACCTGTTGCGGCTGATGTGGATCGTAGGCGAGCGCGGATATTTCGCGGCCGAGACCGCCGGCATCGCGCCAGCCGCAGAAGCAGTCCATCGAGCGGGCGACCCCCTGGCTCGTCGCAGCAAACAACCAGCCGGTCTTCATGCTGCCGGGCATATTCGAGTGGATGAAGCGCTCGATCCGCCCACGCGGTCCGCGATCCATCAATTGCCAGTGTGCCCCGCTGTCCTCGCTGCGGAACATGCCTTGACCCGTGACTGTCGCGTAGACCGTATCCGCTTGATCTGCGTGAGTGGCAATGGCCTCGACATCCTTGCTGGGCAAGCCCTCGTTGCGAGAGGTCCAGTGACGGCCGCCGTCCTCGCTGCGCAGAACGCCGATACCGGTCCCCGTCAGGTACAGGGTGTTGGTACGCTGCGAAGGCGTTGCGACTCCGGTCAGGCGTCCTGCCGAAACGTCCTGCGGCAGCGAAACCGGGGACCAATGCAATCCCGCATCCTCGCTTCGCTCCAGGCTTGTATTGGTGGCCTTGAATAGCACCTTGGCACTTGCGTCGAATGCCATCGCCACGATCGGGTTGGGCACTGTCGCGTCGTCGGCAAGCGCAACCGTCTGAAACATGAGCAGGCAGGTGGCACTCAGCACGGTGCACAGCTCGCGGATGTATTTCATGGATATATTCTCCTGACAATTTCCTGCGGTATTGGCGTGATTCGATCCGGCCATGCTTTAAGGTGGCGATACCGTCACCGAACCATCGGGCGCAATCCGCAAGGTATGGGTGAACGGCACGAGACACAGGCCGCGTTCGGTACATCCCTGCGCGGTGACCTTCAGCGTCATGGCGCTGACCAACGGAGCGGCCAGTGGCAGCTGGATGTCGGCGCCCCCTTTGATCACTTGTACCGTGCCAAAGGCGGGATCGGACTTGGCCACGCCTCCGGGCAGTATCGGGGACCCCAGAACGGCGTTTTCCGCTGCAAAGGCGAAGCGATCCCGGTACAGGTAATAGCCAGGCGCGATGCGGTATTCGAGCAGGATCACGCGCGGCTCCAGCAGCGCCGCCTGCAACCGGTACGCCTGGGCCGCCGGTAACAACCGTTCAGCAGCGAGCGCCGCTGCGCCTGGCAAGACCAGCACCGCAAAGCCCAGTAGGGGGAACAGCCCAAAGATTCGTCCCCGCCTCGCCTGATGGGTTAGCCGTGCACCGATTTCAAGCCTCACGACCGTTCTCCGTGGCAAGTTGTCGTTCTACCTCCCGAGCCAGCTCCCGCATGTCCGGTTCCCCGACATAGCGCTTGACGATCTGCCCCTGCTTGTCGAGCAGAAAGCTGGTCGGCGTGGCAATGATGCCGCCGAACCCTTGCGCGATCTGACCGTTTGCATCGTGCACGATCAGGAAAGGTAGCTGCGCCTTGCTGGTGTAGGTCTGGATATACGGGGTCTGGTCATAGGCCATCGCCACCGCCACGGTCTGGAGGCCCTGCCTTGCATAGCTGCGTTGCAGTGCAGCCAGCTTGGGCATTTCGGTGATGCAGCCGGGGCAACTGGTGGCCCAGAAGTTCACCAACACCACCTTGCCTTGTAGCTGGCGGAAGGAAGTATGTTGGCCATCCAGCGTGGTGAACGCGATATCCGGCGCGCGCTCGCCGCCGGCACATGCAGCCAGCGCAAGCAGCGCTGACCAGATCAGCGGCCGACGAAACAGGTAAGACGCAATTCGTCTCATAGCATACCCCTGATGGGGAGCGGGCGACTGCCGAGGGTGGGAGGCCGCCTGCTCCGGGTTAACAACGCGCCCGCGCTAGCCGATCCGTGCCAGGGCGGGGAAGTGATTGAGGAGCCAATAGGAAAGATTCGGCAGCCAGCCCGTCATGATGGCCAGCCCCATGGCCACCATCCCGAAACCGGAAGCGACATAGAGCGACCGACCGAACCGACCCAAGCCCTTCAGGCGCTGAACCAGGCTGCCGGTGAACAGCGCCGACAGCAGGAATGGCACGCCCAGCCCCAACGCATACGCGCCCAGCAGACCGATCCCGCGAGGAAGGCTCGATCCGACCGCACTCATTGTCAGGATCGCGCCCAGCACCGGACCGATGCATGGCGTCCAGCCGAAGCCGAACGCGAGGCCGAGCAGATAGGCGCTGGCCGGATGGCCGCCGGTAAGCCGGGTATGAAAGCGCATGTCGCGCTCCAGCCACGGCAGCCGGACCAAGCCGGTCATCAGCAGCCCGAACAGCACCACCATGCCTCCCCCGACCAGGTTGACCTGGTTGCGATAGGCCAGAAACAACCGTCCGAATGCCGTGGCGCTGGCCCCGAGCAGCACGAACACGCAAGAGAAACCCAGCACGAACAGCGCGCTGAGTCCCAGCACCGTCCAGCGGTTGCGTGGCTGGGACGCGAACCCTGGCTCACGTGCCGATTGACCGGCCACAAAGGTGAGGTAGCCCGGCACCACCGACAACACACAAGGCGACAGGAAAGACACCACGCCGCCCGCAAATGCGGTCAGCACCCCGAGTTGGGATAGGTTCGACATCGCGTTCCGCTCCAGGGCTCAGGGTTTGGCCGGCGCGTGATTGCCGCAACACCCGCCACCGAGCTGCGCCGGCGGTTCAGCTGCTTTGGCGGCTGAGGGGGATGACCCGGCCGCTTCCAGCCCGACGGGGTTCGCCTCTGCGGGGGAGGCTGTCACGGAAGATTGCTTGGCCATGCCCTTCACGCAAAAGAGCATCGAGAGCGGACAAATCAGCGAGATCAGAAGAGGCACACTGGCTGATAGCCAGGCGCGAAAGCCCGGAATGCCGGCGTAAGCCAGCAGAAACCCCGTGCCAACAATGAGAGCGGTTTTGAGCAGGGTGGATTTACTGCACGTCATGATGAACTTCCTCGTCAGAGTCAGCTTCAGCCAAAGACCTGCTGCTCAGGGAGGGTTGGCGGCTTCACGATGGACGTGCCGCAACAATGGCTCAGCCTGAGCGAGGGTCGTCAGCGAGGTAAGTCTTGTGACTGGCGCGGGAGGCGGCATGCGGCGGAAAAACACCGAAGCCTGGCCGTGATTTGGCGAGACGGCCTACCCCACGCTCAATCAGCGCACAAGACGAATTGAGGGTGTTAGCCGAGGCTGGGAGGACGCAGCAGCGTGCGGGAGAAGTCTTGCAGGATGAAATGCACTGACGTCGGCGGATAGTTGCTACCCGGAATCGGCGCAATGGCCAGACCAACCTGGCCATTGAAGGCTGGAACGGTGAGACTGCAAGCCGCACCGGCTTTGCACATCGCGCCCATCGGCTGAGCATGGCTGTCGCCCATGGGCGAGCAGTCCGGCGTGCTTGCGGTGCTGTCCGTGGTCGACATTTGCATGCCCAGGCACGGATTCTTCGTAGGCGATGCCGCGCCCGCGTGCATGGGCAGCACGAGGCAGATCAGCAGCGACAGGAAGAGTCGGGCGGCAACTCGCATGGTGATACCAGTATATCAGATTGCGCCGACCTGGCCGTTTTCGCTTTGCCGACAGCCCGTCGCAATCGCTGTGGGTGCCATTGATCGTTGCGGAGCAAATTACAATCCAGACAGTGGCTTATATATGCTTTGTAACGCCTGTTTGTGTGATGTCGAACTCTAGCGCTCTGCGACAATTGTCGCCGCTAACGAAGGCGAAGTCGGTGAAAGCAGGGGCCAGTTCCAACCCGGTGCAGGCCCAGACCCTGGCATCGACTTCCGCCACCACCTCGGTGATGCGTCGGATGTGGCCCTAGCCGCTGTGGCAGACGATAACGATGTCGCGATCCACGGGTGGGCCTCCGGGCGGCAACAGCCGGTCTGGCAGCCTGCTGCGTGAGGTTGAGGATCGGGAGCGCAGGACTTACAAGCCGGCGACGCGGTCGTTGAGCGCCTTGATCAACAGATCCGACAGCGCCTCATCCGAGAACGGCTGCTGGCCCGTGATCAATTCGCGGTCCTGCACCACTTCGCTGAGCCATTTTCCGGCGTACTCGTCGCGGGCACCGGCGGCGGCCAGGGCCTCGCCGGGGTAGAACGCGACCGGGCCGCCCAGCATGCCGGGTTCGACCATGCGTTCCTCGGCGGTCGAGAAGACGGTCATCCGGTAGCCGGCGTAGGGCCAGCCCGCCGACAGCTTGCCTTGCGCGGCGTCGTCGCCCTGGATCATCGCGCGCTGGAAGCGGCCGGCTTCCGGCAGGGTCGACAGCAGGGCGATCGGCCCGTGGCAGAGCAGCGCGGTGGGGCGGCCGCTGTCGTGGAACTGGCGCAGGATCTTGCCGAGGTTGGCGTCCTTCAGCAGGTCTTGCATCGGGGCGTGGCCGCCGGGCAGGAAGATGCCGGCGTAGCGCGAGGTGCCTTCCGCAACGACCGAGGCTAGCGTCTTGGGGTGGCGCAGCGGTTCCAGCCCTTCGACAAAGGCTTGCGTGGCGGCGCGCTTGGTCTCGTCGCCGCCGAAGTAGACCTTGTCGTTGGAGTGCACGTCCAGCGAGGGCGTGTTGCCGCGCGGGTTGGCGAACACCGGGGTGTAGCCGGCGGCGATCAGGCGCTGCACCGGTACGGCCAGTTCGTTGAGGAAGTAGCCGGTCTCGTAGTGCTTGCCGTCCTTGAGTTCCAGCTGGTGTTCGCTGGAGACCACTACCAGTACGTCGCCGCGGGATTGCGCCAGCGCCGGTAGCGAGAGACCCGCGCCCAGCAGCGCGGTGAGGATCAGTTTTTTCAGCATGGTGAGCTTCCTTTCGAGGAGTGGAACCGCAGAGAGCGGCGATGGGATGCATTCTATTTGTGCTCATCGTGCGAATAAATGGCGCTAGACTCACATGACTTGATACATCGCGTAATAAACCATGCGGCGACAATTCGATGCGGTGCTGCTGGGCAGCATGGAGCTGTTCTGTCTGGCGGCGGAACTGGGCAGCTTTACCGAGGCGGCGATGGCGGCCGGCGTGACGCCAGCGGCGGTCAGCCGCTCGGTGTCGCGACTGGAGACCCGGCTGGGGGTGCGGCTGTTCGCCCGCACCACCCGCCAGGTGAAGCTGACGGAGAGCGGTAGCCGCTACTTCGAGCAATGCCAGCAGGCGCTGGCGATGCTGGTGGAGGCCGAGCGCGAAGTCACCGGCCAGCAGCAGAAGCCGGCCGGGCGGCTACGCATCAGCCTGCCGACCACCTATGGCCACTACCGGGTATTGCCGCTGCTGCCAGCCTTCCACGCCCGTTATCCGGATGTGCAGATCGACGTGCATATCAGCAACCGCAATATCGACTTTGCGGAGGAAGGGTATGACCTGGCCGTGCGCGCCGGGTATCCGGCCGATTCCTCGCTGATTGCCCGGCAGTGGGAGGCTGCCCGGCTGGGGGTGGGTGCATCGCCGGCCTATCTGGCGCAGCGCGGCGCCCCCGCTACCCTGGACGCGCT
>CBIHQA010000071.1:0-11732 GCA_966211475.1 uncultured Neisseriales bacterium | reverse complement strand
ATACCGCCCGGCGAACAGGGGACGACCCGCGCACTAGCGCTGCAACTGGTGCAACTGGTGGCGACCGACGCGGATACTCGCGAGATCGAGGCGGTCTTCCGTCGCGCGCCCACCCTCTCCTACCACCTGCTGCGCATCGTCAACTCCGTGGCGGTGGCGCCGGGGCAGCGCATCACCAGCTTTGCGCAGGCCATCTACATTCTGGGCCGCCAGCAACTACGCCGTTGGCTGAACCTGCTGTTGTTCTCGGCAGTGGACAGTGCACCGCATTCGGCGATGCTGCTGGCGCGGGTATCGGTGCGGGCCCGGTTGATGGAACTGCTGGCCCGTGCACGCGGCCTGGACAAGGCGTCGCAGGAACTGGCCTTCATGGCCGGCATGTTTTCACTGCTGGGCGTACTGTTCGGCCTGCCGCTGCCCGAGGTGCTGAAGCCCTTGCGCCTCAGCCCGGCACTGGAAGGCGCCGTGCTGAGCCGCGAGGGCGAGCTCGGCCAGTTGCTGGAACTGACGGAAGCCGTCGAGCACGGTGACGACCCGGCGACGGCACGACTGCTGGATGCGCTGCGGCTGAGCGCCGCCGACTTCAACCCGCTGGCGCTGCAGGCTCACCTGTGGATGCTGGACGCGATTTCCGGGGAGCAGCCGTCGTGACGCAGCATGACGACGACGCCCTCAGCCGCGCCCTGGCGCTGTGCCGGCAGGCGACGGAACAGCAAGGTGCCTCGCTCGCCGATACCCTGGACGAACTGCGGTCGGTCATCGAGCAGTTGCAGAGTGCCCACCCGACCGGGGGGCAGCCCGAACCCGCAGCCGTCCCGCTGCCTGCGGTGGAACCGGTCATCACCATGGACCTGGCGGGCTATCTGTCCCGCTGGAGCCCGGAAGCCGAACAGCTGTTCGGCTATGCCGAAGCAGAAGCCATCGGCCAGCACGTCTTGCTGCTCTACCCGCTGGATGGCGAGGACGGCGAGATTGTCGAACGACTGCCGGAGCAAGGCAGTGTCTACATGGAAGTGCGCCGCCGCCGGAAATCCGGCGAGGTGTTCCGTACCGGACTGACCCTGAGCCTGCTGCGCGACGAGGCCGATGCGCCGGTGGGCCTGAGTGCCCGTTTCACGCCGGTGGCCGATCAGCTGAGCGAAGACGAGAAGCGCCGGCTGCACGAGCGGATCACCCAGGATAGCGACCAGGGCATCATGATCATCGATGCCGACGAACGCATCGTGTCGGTAAACGCCGCCTTCACCCGCATCACTGGTTACACCGCGGCGGAGGCCATCGGCAAGACGCCGGACCTGCTACGCTCCGGCGTGCACGACGCGAACTTCCGCGCCGAAGTGTTCGCCGCCATGCACGAGATCGGCCCCTGGCATGGTGAGATCATCGGCCGCCGCAAAAATGGCGAGCTGTTCCCGCAGGCCGTCACCATCAACGTGGCGCAGAACCCGCAGGGCGAGATCAGCCACGCGTTCTCGATCTTCTCCGACATCAGCGCGCACAAGGAGGCCGAGGCGCGCATGCAGCGCATGGCCAACTACGACAGCGTGACCGGGCTGCCCAACCGCAACCTGCTGCACAAGCTGGTCGGCCAGGCGCTGACCTCTGCACGCCGCAATCATGGCCATGGCGCGCTGGTGGTGATCGACGTCAACCGCTTCACCGCCATCAACGACACGCTGGGCTTCGACGTCGGCGACATGCTGCTGAACCGGCTGGGCCAGTTGTTCCGGCAAGGGTTACGCGAGGTGGACGTGCTGGCCCGCGTCGATGGCGGCAAGTTCGCCGTCGCCCTGTTCGACCTGGAAAAGCGCGAGCACGCCGGCATCGTCGCGCAGAAGCTGCTGGCCTCGCTGGCCGAACCGGTCGAAATCGGCAGCCACCTGCTGCATGTGGAGGCCTGCGCCGGCATTTCGGTCTATCCGGACGATGCGGAGGATGCCTCCTCGCTGGTGCGGCTGGCCGACATTGCCTTGATCCGCGCCAAGCAGCATGGCAAGGCCGCCGTGCTGTTCTACAGCCCGGACATGGACGAGCGCGCCCGGCAGCACCTGCAACTGGAGAACGAACTGCGCCGCGCGCTGGCCGGCAACGAGCTGGAGCTGCACTACCAGCCCAAGGTCAGTCTGCGCAGCGGCCGCATCGTCGGCGCCGAGGCGCTGCTGCGCTGGCGTCACCCAGAACTGGGCTTGGTCCTGCCGGACGGATTCATCGCGGTGGCCGAGCAGACCCACCTGATCCAGGACCTGGGCGCCTGGGTGCTGGACGAAACCTGCCGGCAGATTCGCCAGTGGCAGGACGCCGGGCTGCAAGCGCCGCCGATTGCGGTGAACCTGTCGGCCCGGCAGTTCGACGCCCACCTTCCGGCGCGTATCCAGGCCAGCCTGCAGCGCTGGAACGTCGCCTCCGAGCACCTACGGTTGGAAGTCACCGAAAGCGTGCTGGTCCATGGTGCGGACATGGTGATCCCGATCATGGAGCAACTGGTGGCAATGGGTCTGTCGCTGGCGCTGGACGACTTCGGCACCGGCTATTCCAGCCTGGCCTACCTGAAGAAATTCCCCATCGATACGCTGAAGATCGACCGCGCCTTCGTGGTCGGCCTGCCGCACGAGGAACACGACTGCGCGATTGCTCGCGCCATCGTCACCATGGGCCAGCAACTGCGGCAGGAGATCGTGGCGGAAGGCGTGGAAACCCCGCAGCAGATGGCCTTCCTGCGCGAGTTGGGGTGCGATCAACTGCAAGGCTACCTGTTCAGCCCCGCCCTGCCGGCGGCCGACTTCCTGCGCATGGTGCATGAGGACCGGCGGCTGACGCTGATTGCGTAGGCCCCCGGGACAACCGTTTCGCCGGATCCAGCCCTTAACGTAGCCCGGACGCGAAGCGGCCAGGGGCAATGTCAGCACGATCCCCGGCCGCTTCGCGTCCAGGCTACAACAGCTTTCGTCCCCGACCGATCAGAGCTGGGACGACGGTAGCAACACCTCGAATCAGGCGTGAGCGATCACTGGAGCAGCCGACCGGATCGCAGTCAGCCCCGCACGCTTATCCAGCACGCCCGACCAGGTGGTGAGCAGCAGCGCGCCCAGCACCACGATGGCGCCGATCCATGGCGTGGCCAGCAGCCCCAGGTGGCTGACGATCAGGCCGCCTCCCCAAGCACCGCCCGCGATACCAACGTTGAACGCAGCGATGTTGAGGCCGGAGGCCACGTCCACCGCATGCGGCGCCTCACGCTGCGCCTGCTGCACCACGTAGACCTGCAGACCGGCCACATTGCCGAAGGCCACCGCCCCCCAGGCCAGCACGGTGGCAATCACCAGCACCGGCGATGGCGCGGTGAAGGCCAGCGCCAACAGCACCAAGGCCAGCAACGCAAAGATGATCTGCAAGGCCCGCACCGACCCCTTGCGGTCGGCCAGCCGGCCGCCCCAGATGTTGCCCACCGCCACCGACACGCCGTACACCAGCATCACCAGGCCGACACGCGAAGCAGCGAAACCGGTGACCTGCTCCATGATCGGCGCCAGGTAGGTGAAGGCGACGAAGGAGCCGCCATAGCCCAGCGCGGTCATCGCATACACCAGCAACAGGCGCGGCTTCTTCAGCACCGAGAGCTGGCTCAGCAGCGTGGTTGGCGCCGGTTGCGGAATGTGCTTCGGCACCAGCAACAGGCTACTCAGGAAGGCGATCACGCCCAGCGCGGACACCGCCAGGAAGGTGGCCTGCCAGCCAAAGGTCTGGCCGATGAAGGTGCCCAGCGGCACGCCGGTGACCAGCGCCACCGTCAGGCCGGAGAACATGATCGCAATCGCGCTGGCACCCTTCTCGCGCGGCACCAGGCCGGTGGCGATGGTCGAGCCGATGGAGAAGAACACGCCATGCGCCAGCCCGGTCAGCAAGCGGGCGATCACCAGTGCCTCGTAGCCTGGCGCCTTCCAGGCCACCAGATTGCCGACAGTGAACAGCGCCATCAGGCCCAGCAGCAGCGGCTTGCGCGGCACACGGCTGGTCAACGCGGTCAGCAACGGTGCGCCGACGGCGACGCCCAGTGCGTACAGGCTGACCAGCAACCCGGCCGAAGGCAGCGAGACACCAAGGCTGGCCGCGATGGTGGGAATCAAGCCGACGATGACGAATTCTGTCGTTCCGATGGCAAAAGCGCTAAGCGTCAGCGCCCATAAGGCAAGTGGCATGATGTAACTCCGGTGTGAACTGTGACGCTGATTGTCGGCGCTTGCACCGGACCGAAAAATCGGGTTTGCTGACAAACACTTTTGACGTGGAGTCAACAATGCTCAGCGTGGATGCCCTGCTTACCTTCGTCGCCATCGTCGACGAGGGCTCGTTTTCCGCCGCCGCCGAGCGGCTGGGGCAGACGCCCTCCGGCATCAGCCGCACCGTCTCGCGGCTGGAAAAGCAGCTCGGCGTGAACCTGATCACCCGCACCACCCGGCGGCTGGACCTCACCGAAGAAGGCCGCTGGCTGCTCGGCCGGGCGCGGCAGATCCTGGCCTCGCTACAGGACACCGAAAGCCGGCTACTCGCCAGCCTGTCGCAGCCCTCGGGCCTGGTGCGGGTGAATGCCGCCACGCCGGTGCTCAACCACCTGATCGCCCCCATCGTGCCGGGCTTTCTCGCCCGCCACCCACTGGTGAAGCTGGAGCTGATCGGCGCGGAAGCCGTGGTGGACCTGATCGAGGACCGTGCCGACGTCGCCATTCGCATCGGCGCACTGGCCGACTCCACCCTCAACGCCCGCCGGCTGGGCGAAAGCCGGCTGCGGCTGGTCGCCGCCCCCGACTACCTGCGCCGCCAGCCCACGCCGGTGAGCCTGGCCAACCTGGCTACCTACAGCCTGATCGGCTTCACCGCACCCGCCTCGCTCAATGTCTGGCCGCTGAACGACGGCGACCAGGCCGGCTGGACCGTCGACCCAACACTCGCCGCCTCCAGCGGCGAAACCCTGCGCCACCTGGCGCTCAGCGGCGCCGGCATTGCCTGCCTGGCGGAATTTTTGGTGGGGGAAGATGTCAGGGCGGGACGGCTGGAAGTGGTACTGCCGGAACAGACGCTACCGTGGACCCAGCCGATCTGGGCGGTGTTCTACAAGCAGGGTGGGCTGGCGCCACGGATCGCGTGTTTTGTTGATCATGTGGCGCGGGAGTTGCGGTTGTGAGGTGGAAGCCTGGCGCCAGAGCTCGTTTTGATATCTAGAAAGTACCAACGCTCCTTCGCGAGTGTCGGGCATACCAGCAAGAAGAAGGCCACCCGACGTGAACGCTTTCTCACTCAGATGAACCGGTTGATCTCCACATGCCGAAAGCACGCCCATACCGGCCCCGTGGTATCGTCGCGACATGTTAATTGCATGAGACGACGTTGCGTCATGAAACCGTTCATTGCTGTAAGCCTGCTGCTCCTGTCCGCTACCACCGCTGTAGCCGCCTCTGATGCATCTGACCTGGTGGGACACTATTACCTGCAACATATACGGGAAGTCGGTTCGGAACTGGTGCTGGTGAAGAACGGGACCTTCCAGTGGGCGCTGAGCTACGGGGCAGAAGACCAATTTGCGCGCGGCCGCTGGCAGCTCAAGGGCGACCAGGTCACCCTGATCAGCGAGCTCCCGCCGGAAGCCCCCACGTATCGCTTGTTCACCAAGGACGAACTGCGCATCAGCAGGCCCGCGGAGCCAGGGAGCTGGATTGCCATTGTCGGCGTACCCGGCGTGGGGCCGGTCGCCGGCGTGGAAGTGGTCTTCCAGGGCACGAAAGGTCCATTGGGAAAAGCGGTCTCGCAGCCGAACGGCGACGCGATCCTGCTGAATGCGCCGGCCAAGGACACCTGGGTCCGTGCCGGCTTGCGTCGCGCCAATACGCAGGACGCGTTGCAATGGATCGACATTCCCGCCGACCGTGCGGCAGACCGCATTGCGGGCTTCGTGGTGGACGACCCCAGCAAGGTGATCCCGTCCAGCTTCGAGCAGATGACGCTGACCGTCCAGGGCGCCGACCTGGTGGTGAAGGAGCAGCCGGGCTGGACGTATAGCCGCAATTGATTGCGTTTCTGCGGCGGCAGAGTCGTTGTGACTGCCCGACGTCCGCGATCCCGCCACTGATCAGCCGGATGGAAACTGAAGACCCCGATCGCAAGCGATGAGGATAGACAGCAAGAGCTGGTTTTTTGCTCGCCTGGTGGAGTTCCTGATCGGACAAGAAACAAGGCGAGATGCGTTCAACAAGACCTTCGCCGAATTTGCGCCCTACTCCTCGAACCGGCTCGATTCATCACGATCGTGCTCGTATCGCCTCGCCAACGGAAACGGCGGTAACCAGGATTCGCGGCGGACGGTCCAGAGTTCGTAGGTAGGTGTCAGTTGGTCGGGAGCGTCCAGGGAGCCGAGGTTCACGTTGATTTCGTCTGCGGTGCACGAGAATACGGATGAGCCGCAGCTGGGGCAGAAATGCCGCCCGGCATAGTCGCGGGTTTCGCCCGTGATGGTCACCGCATCCTGCGGGAAGATGGCGGAGGCGTGAAACAGGGCGCCATGGTGTTTACGGCAGTCGAGGCAATGACAGAGGCCCACCCGGTAGGGGCGCCCTGACGCCACGATGCGGACGTCGCCGCATAGGCAACCACCGGTGAATCGGTCCATGCTCGTCTCCTCATCGGCACGATGACGATGAAGAATACGCCGGAGCGGGCATGGTATCGAGCTGAGGTGGGAAGTCGTTCAAGCGACCGGACGGATAACCATTCGGGTCCGGTCTTAGTAGGGGACAGCGCCCCCTGGGGTTTGGTGCCCGGAGCCGGGGTCGAACCGGCACGGCCTTTCAGCCGAGGGATTTTAAGTCCCTTGTGTCTACCAATTTCACCATCCGGGCGGTACGCAGGGTGACGTGCGTGGAGAGGGGGCAGATTATACCCTCACACGGAACAGGTTGCTCGTCCGGGAATGTAAGCCGTAGCTGAGCCTGTCGAGCCACGCGTGGCCTTGCGTCGCGGACCGCAGCGATGGTCCAATTGCAAGCGCTTGCACGCATAGTTTAGCTTGGGTGGCCGGCCCTGGCCGTGCAGGGATTCAATGCTTTGCCGGCCACCCTTTGGCCATACCGGAAGACCGATGATGACCATCTTGTCCGACCCCTTCTTCTACCTGGCGGCCGTGCCGGCGGTGATTCTCACCGGCATTTCCAAGGGTGGCTTTGCAGGTGGCCTGGGGGTTGTCGCGGTGCCGATGATGGCGCTGGCGATTCCGGCGCCGCAGGCGGCGGCGATCATGCTGCCGATCCTGTGCACGATGGATCTGTTCGGCTGGTGGGCCTATCGCAAGGACTGGGACCGTGGACTGATGCTGCGGCTGGTGCCGGGCGCGATGCTGGGGATCGGCATCGGTTGGCTGCTGTTCCGGCACTTGAACGAGCACTGGTTCGAGCTGCTGATCGGCGTGGTGGCGCTGGGGTTCGCATTGCAGCGGCTGGCGGGCTGGTCGACGGCGCGGACCTCGCCGGTGCCGGAGCCGGTGCGGGCCGGCTTCTGGTCCAGCCTGGGAGGCTTTACCAGCTTCATCGCGCATGCCGGCGGGCCGCCGATGATGATCTACCTACTGCCCAAGCAACTGGACAAGACGCGGCTGGTAGCGACGCTGACGCTACTGTTCGCGATGATCAACTACGCCAAATTGCTGCCGTATGCGCAGCTCGGCCAGCTGGATGCCACCAACCTGGGGACCGCGCTGCTGCTGGCACCGCTCGCGCCGCTGGGGGTGTACCTGGGCACCTGGATGCACCATCGGGTGAGCGAGGTGTTGTTTTACCGCTTGTCGTACTACTTTCTGCTCGCCACCGGGGCAAAGCTGCTTTGGGACGGCCTCAAGCATCTGCTGTGAGGGGTGGCGCGGCCGGCGGCCGGAATAGCGTACTGGTCCAACGGCCACGGAACGCCCGCCGATCCGGCATTGCCGAAGCCTGGCCAAGGGGCGCCTACAATACTCCGGAAGCCTCGCGAACCCCGCCCTCCCGCAGAAAGGACCGTCAGATGCCTATCGCAGATTCGCCTTTTGAGCAGTGGCTGCAGCTCCAGCGTGACCCCTTCGCGTTCGGTACCCCGTTTCGTGCCGTCAGCGGCAGTTTCGGCGACGTCCAGCAACTGGTGCAGTTGCAACTGGACTTCGTGAACGACATCGTGGATGACACCACCCATGCGCTGCATGCCTTGCAGGATGTACGGGATGCGCCGAGCGCGGTGATCCTATTCGGCGACCTGTTCCAGTCCACTGCCACCAAGGCCTGGACCACGGCTTGCGCCAGCTATGAGATCTGGGCGTCGGCCTGGACCTACCAAGCGCGGAGCGTAGCGCGGCAGAAGCCGGCTTCCGCCCCGGTACGTGGCCGGCCCGCCAAAGCGGCGGAAGAGCCGGTTCGCGAGCGTCGGGCCTGACACGCTTCACTGGTGATACCCCGTTCGGCAGGCTGGCTTCGCCCGGCCTGCCGTCCCTCACGGCGCGTAGAAGTACGCCTTCGGGATCGCCCGGAAGCGCGCGGTCATCTTCGGATTGTCGATCTCGATGATGGTGCGCGTTTCCAGATGGGCGCGGGCCAATCCCGCCCGGTAGAGTTCGTTGCTGTCCAGCAGGTGCTGGAAGCTGCCGTCGGAGAAGGCACGCTTCAGCCCGATCAGGATCGCGTCGCGCAACCGCACATTGTTCCGCTGCACGAAGAACAGCCGGGCGAAGGGATAGTGCAGCACCACGTGCTCCTCCACCATTGAATGCGGCGCCGAGGTACGATAGCGCGCCAGGAAGCCATAGACCTCGTCCATCCCCAGCGGATAGAAGTCGAAGCGTTGCGCGTCGACCATACGGAACAGCTCGTCGAACTGCGCGGTGCGCACCTGGATGCCCGCCGCGCCCAGAATCTCGTTGTCCGCCCAGCCTGGGCCCTGCCCCGCCACCTTGTGCCGTAGCGCGTCCAGCGTCTGGATGCCGGCGAACTCGGCCTCCTGTGAACGATGAATGATGAACAGTCGGTAGCCGGACAATCCGCGATCTACCGGAAAGTACACCGGCAGCAGCGTGCGCTCGTATTCCTCACTGGTGCCGAAGTCGACCACCGAGATGGTGCCAGCCTTCAGCTCGGCGCGGGCGCGCTCCTGATTCATCTTCAGCGTCGACAGCCGCAGCCGGTACGGCTCGCCCGATTTCGCCAGCGCCAGTTCCAGCACCCGGTAGCCGTAGTCGTCCAGGGCGCGCTCCTCGATGCGCGGGTAGATCACCTCGAGCACGCCGGCCACTGCGGGCGAGATACACGTCAGCAGTATCAGCAGAGCCAGCAGCCGTTTCATGGTTTGCGCCGCGATCTCAGGTTGCTGTACCGATCAGGCGAAGGGCTACCGCCGCTCCGTCACGGGCGTAACGTTCGTCCTCCTCCTGGGTCAGCCCGCTGACGGCGACCGCGCCGACCACCCGGCCGTCAACCACCACCGGCACTCCGCCGCCCCAGCCGATGTAGCGCGGGTCGCCGAAGAAGGCGAAGTCCCATTGCCCCGCCTTCGCGTCCCGGCCGAGTTGGCTGGTGTTGCAGCCCATGCGGGCGGCGGTCCAGGCCTTGTTGGTGGCGACCAGCACGGAAGGCGCCGGCGCGTCGTCCAGGCGAATCAGCGACAGCAGCTCGCCGTTCGCGTCGGCCACGGCGGCGACGGCAGTTCTGCCATCACGTTGCAAGGCATGGCGGATCGCGTCCAGCGCCGCCTGCGCAGCCTCCAGCCCGAGCGACGGCCGGAGCAACAGATGCTGTGGCGCGCCCATCTCAGAACTCGCCCGCCGGCCGGCCGAAGAAATCGACTACCAGCGCCTGCGTCAGCAGTGGCTTGATGAAGTCGACGAAGGCCTCGTGGGCCGGATGCACCAGGTAGGCATCGCGGGCAGCCGCATCGGCGTAGGTCAGCAGGAAGCAATGGGTGTAGCCGTGGTTCAGGTCTTCCGGGCTGACGTTCTCGCCCCATTCGAAAGCCTGCATGGCCGGGATCTGCGACGGCAGCGCCGCAAAGCGGGCGACTGCTTGCGAGACGTCCTCGGCGGACAGTTCATCGCGGAAGGAGAACAGCACCAGATGGCGCAAAGGCTGGGACATGGCGTGGGGCCTTATCGGTCGGCGGGCAGGTAGATCGCTCGGAAGTCGTTGACGTTGGTCTGGGTGGGGCCGGTGACGACCAGGTCGCCCAGACGCTGGAAGAAGCTGTAGCTGTCGTGCGCATCGAGGAAAGCGCGCGGGTCCAGCCCCAGTGCCCGGGCGCGGGCCGGGCTGTCGCCAGTCCAGATCGCACCGGCGTTGTCCTCGCTGCCGTCGATGCCGTCGGTGTCGCAGGCGATGGCGGTGACGGTCGGTTCGTCACGCAACGCATGGCCCAGTGCCAGCAGGAATTCGCTGTTGCGTCCGCCTCTGCCGCCCTTGGCGGTGCCGAAGGTGACGGTGGTTTCGCCGCCGGACAGGATCACCGCCGGGCGGGCGACCGGCGTACCGTAACGCAGAATGCTGCGGGCGATGCCGGCATGCACCACGGCGGCTTCACGTGCTTCGCCCTCGATCTGGTCGCTCAGCACGATGGGGTTCACGCCCATTGCCTGGGCGCGTTCGGCGGCGGCTTGCAGGCTTTGCATCGGGGTGGCGATGAAGGCGGTGCGGCAGTGGTCGAAGCCGTGCGGTGGCGCCTCCGCCGGTTGGCTGAGGGCGGCGCGCACGCCATCCGGCAGCGCCACGCCCAGCCGTTGCACGATCTCCAGCGCGGTTTCGCCTTCGACCGGCGGCACGGTAGGGCCGGAGGCGACCAGCGCCGGATCGTCGCCCGGCACGTCGGAGATCAGCAGGGTAAACACCTGGGCCGGCCAGGCTGCAGCGGCCAGCTTGCCGCCCTTCACCCGCGACAGCTTCTGCCGCACCGTGTTGAGCTCGCGGATGGTGGCGCCGGCCGCGAACAGCGCGCGGGTCAGCGCCTGCTTGTCGGCCAGCGTTACGCCTTCCACCGGCCAAGTCATCAGCGCGGAGCCGCCGCCGGAGATCAGGCTGATCACCAGGTCGTCGGCGGTGAGGCCGCTGACCGCTTGGTGGATGGCCTGTGCGGCGGCGACGCTGCGTTCGTCCGGGAAGGGATGGCTCGCTTCCAGAATGCGGATGTGGCGGCAGGGCATCGCGTGGCCGTCGCGGGTGACCACCACGCCGGTCAGCGGCGTGGGCCACAGCCGCTCCAGTTGGGCGGCCATTTCGGCGGATGCCTTGCCGGCGCCGATGACGACGGTGCGGCCCTTGGGCGGCGCGGGCAGCAGGTCCGGCAGCCGACGGGATGGCTGGGCAGCGGCGACGGCGGTGTGGAAGAGGTCCAGCAGGAGTTCGCGTGGGGTCATGGAGCAGTCCGTGGAACGCGTATCGACGAGATTCGCCGATAGATGAAGACTTTGTAGGTTGGGTTGAGCCAAAGGCGAAGCCCAACAGCGCGTTGTGGAAACATTGCCTTGTTGGGCTTCGCCTTCGGCACAACCCAACCTACGGGATGCAGCGGTTAAATTCCCGCGTTCACCGCCAAGAACTGCTGCATCCGCTGCACCGCCAGCTCCGGCTTGATCAGCACGCCGCACTGGTCGGCCAGCCGGAACACGCTGGCGTAATGCTGCACGCAGCGCGCCGATTGCAGGCCGCCCAGCATGCTGAAGTGGTCCTGATGGCCGTTGAGCCAGG
>CBIHQA010000070.1:0-11754 GCA_966211475.1 uncultured Neisseriales bacterium | reverse complement strand
CCCTTGGCGTGGAAGCCGGAGGTCGGCACCGGTGTCTTCCACGGCGCGATCAGCGCGTTCCACAGCGCCTCGTCCGGCGGACCGGGCTCCTTGCAGTGCGGACACAAGGTGCGCACCAACCGCTGCGCCATCACGCCGACCAGGGTAGAGCTGATCAGGTAGGCCGGCACACCGAGCTCCAGCAGGCGGGTGATGGCGGATGGCGCATCGTTGGTGTGCAGGGTGGACAGCACCAGGTGGCCGGTCAGCGCGGCCTGCACCGCCATCTCGGCGGTTTCGCGGTCGCGGATTTCGCCGACCATGATGATGTCCGGGTCCTGCCGCAGCAGGGTGCGCACGCCGGAGGCGAAGTCGAGGTCGATCTGCGACTGCACCTGCATCTGGTTGAAGGAGGGCTCGATCATTTCGATCGGGTCTTCCACCGTGCAGACGTTCACCTCGTCGGTGGCCAGCTGCTTGAGGGTGGTGTACAGCGTGGTGGTCTTGCCCGAGCCGGTGGGGCCGGTCACCAGCACGATGCCGTGCGGTTGGGCGATGAACTGGTTCCAGCGGTTCAGGTCTTCCGGCCCGAAACCGAGCTCGGAGAAATTGCGGATCAGGATCTGCGGGTCGAAGATCCGCATCACCAGCTTTTCGCCGAAGGCGGTGGGCATGATCGACAGCCGCAGCTCGATCTCCCGCCCGTCCGGCGCCTTGGTCTTGACCCGGCCGTCCTGCGGGCGGCGCTTCTCGGCCAGATCCATGCGGCCCAGCGCTTTCACCCGGGCGACGATGGCGCTCATCACCGCCGCCGGTACCTGGTAGACCGAATGCAGCACACCGTCGATGCGGAAGCGCACATTGCCGACGTCGCGGCGCGGCTCCACATGGATGTCCGACGCCCGCTGCTCGAAGGCGTACTGAAAGATCCAGTCCACCAGCGACACGATGTGGTGGTCGTTGGCATCCACATTGCCGCTGCGGCCCAGCTGCACCAGTTGCTCAAAATTGGCGAACTGGTTGCTCGGCCCGCTCTGCGCCACCGCGCGCTTCACGAAGCGCGACAGGTTGTAGAACTCCGGCAGGTAGCGCGCAATGTCAGTCGGGCTGGCCATCACCCGCTTGATTTCCCGCTGCAGCACGCGCGACAGCTCGTGCTCCCAATCGCGCACGAAGGGTTCCGAGGTCGCCATCGTCACGCTGGCGGTATCCACCGCCACCGGCAGGATGCCGTAGCGCGTGGCATAGGCATGCGACACCACCCCACCCACCGCCGCCACGTCGATCTTCAGCGGGTCGATGATCAGGTAGGGCAAGCCGATCTTGTTCGACAGCCACTTGCCCAGCTCGTCCTCATCCAGCGTCTGGAAGGGCGGCTTGGCGTTCTTCCAGTTCTGCGCGGCGATCATGGAGAGCGGATGCACGTTGCCATGCACCGAAGTACGGGCGGGGATCAGGAAGGCCTCGGTGGTTTCGCGCGCCAGATAGCCCTCGGCCACCAGCGCCTCCAGGATGCCCTTGACCGACAGCCGATAGTCGCTCGCTCCGCGGACCGGGAAGAATTTGCTCATGGGAACGCAGCCAAAAGGAATGACAGGAGTGTAACCCGCCGCCGGGGCGGCGCGGCAAGCCGCCATGGTGGCTTTAACGGGCTGGCCCGGGCCGGTACGCCACCAGCCCGCGCGGCAAGCGCTGGTTCCGTCTTCTGGTGCGGCCCGGCTTTACCTGTTTTTACCTGACGGGAGCCCGTCCATTCCACGGGCCGCAGGCGAATAGCACATTTGAATATGCCGATGCTTGCGATTAGAATCGTGCCGCCTCCGACAACGCGGCGTTTCGCCCCGTCGGCCCCCACTTTCTTGCCCCCCGATCGCCATGCAACCAGCCCAGCAAGCACGCGGCCTCGCCACCTTCCCCGTCACCATCGCGCTGGTCGCGGCCAACCTCATCGTCTTCGTGGTGCAGATGATGTCCGGGGCCGACCCGCTCGAACCCAGCACACAAGACATCCTGCGCCTGGGCGGCAACCTGGCCCCGCTCACCCTCACCGGCGACAGTTGGCGGCTGGTGACCAGCATGTTCCTGCACATCGGCATCCTGCACTTGCTGGCCAATATGTACATGCTGATCGTGGCCGGCCCGGCGGTCGAACGCCTGCTGGGCAGCGTCAACCATGCGGTGATTTACCTGCTGTCCGGTCTGGCCGGTGGGCTGACCAGTGCGATGTGGTATGGCCACCACGAAGTCTCCCACCTGGACCCGCAGATGCTGATGCTGGGCGTCGCCCAGAGCGTCAGCTCGCTCGAACTGGTGGTGAGCGCCGGCGCCTCCGGCGCACTGATGGGCATGGCCGCCGCCGCCCTGGTCGGACGCTTGGTGCTGCCGCCTGACGTGCTGGCCGAACACGACGTGCCGGCCAAGGCGCTGGGCCAGGTGGTGCTGATCAGCCTGGCGCAAGGTTTCATGGGCAATGGCGTGGACAACGCCGCCCACATTGGCGGCTTTCTGGCGGGTGCCGTGCTGGCCCTGCCCTTGATGAAAGCCAGGGAGTGGCCGGGTACCATCCGGGCCGTGGCAGTGCTGGCCATCGCCGCAGCCGGCGCCGGGGCGGTCGCCGCCAGTGTCAATCAGGGGGGCAACGCGCAATTGCGCGAACTGCGGCAACAGGTGATGGAAGAGCTGCATGCACCGCCGTCGGGCGCTGCCGCCGCACCGAGCGATGACCGCTGAGCCATGGAAAATTCGCCGTCCCTGTCACCGGGGTTGAGTGCCACGAAACCCTGCAGGACGACGGCGGCACAATCAGCTGCATCGAGCTAACTCGTCACCTGACCACGGCCACAAGCCGTAGAGGTACCGCCCGCCGCGCAAAGCGGTGCCTCCGTCCCTTAATGCGCCAACCAGCGCGCCTTCACCTGTTCCACGTGGTCCGGCTGGATATCCTTGGCATCCGGCACCGTGGAATCCCGCCCCGCACTGGCGCGCTCGCCGGTGCCGCCGGAATCGGTATCGCTGTCCAGATCGCTGTCGCCTAGATCCGGACCGGCGGTGTTCCGCAGCTCGTCGCCGCCATCACCCGGCGGGAGATGGTCCTGCTCCAGCTCGGGGCTCAGCCCCGGGCCGCCTTGCACGTCGCTGCCGGTATCGGAGCGGTCGCTCGGCCCCAATGCCCGTGTGCCGTGCCCCTTGTTGACCACCGGCGCCTGTTCGCCGGTGCGGTTGAGGTTGCTCTGCCCCATGGTCGCCTCCTGACAGTTGAGAGGAAGGGTCCGCAAGGGCCGGCTGCGTTCGGCAACCGCTTACGGCCCCTTACAAAAAGGGGCTCCACCGCCCGCAAAAGGTTCCACCGGCCCGCCGCCGGACCCCAAGCTGAACGGAATCGCGCTTCAACACACTTACTTACAGACCGGGCAAGACCGTTACACCTGGCTGGGTAACCCAGTCGGCCCTGATCCGTTCCAAGCAGGAACAGGGGCGTTCATGCGCCGGCACAGAGGGGTTGAAACGATGATTTCCAGGATGTTCCGCGCGGCGCTGTTCCGGGCACGACCGCAAAGCAGCCGCGCATTCTGCCTGACAGCCAGCTTGTTGGTCTGCGGCGTCAGCCTGGCGGCCGACCCGCCGTCCCGCGTCGCGCGGCTCAACTACACCGCCGGCACCGTCACCTTTGCCCCCGCCGGCAGCGACGACTGGGCCTATGCACCGCTGAACCGCCCGCTGACCACCGGCGACCGGTTGTGGACCGACAAGGACGGCCGAGCGGAACTGCATGTGGGCTCCACCGCCTTGCGGCTCGCCAGCAACACCAGCCTGGACATCCAGACGCTCAGCGACGACGCCACCCGGCTGCAGCTCAACCAGGGCACCTTCAGCCTGCGCCAGTTGCGCCGCGACAGCGACCAGCAGACCGAGATCGCCACCCCCAACCTGGTGCTGTCGCCCAGCACCGTCGGGGAATACCGGCTGGACGTCGACCCGGACCGCGACACCACCACGGTCACCGTCGACGCCGGCCGCGCCGTCGTCAGCGGGCAGGACGGCAGCCAGCAGGAGGTCGAGGCCGGCCAGCAGATCCGCTTTGCCGGCCAGCAATTGCAGCAGCAGTCGGCCAGCGACAACCCGCCGCGCGACAGCTTCGACCGCTGGATCGCCGAACGCGACCGCCGCGAGGACAACTCCGTGTCGGCCCGTTACGTCGGCCGGGAAGTCACCGGCTACGACACCTGGGACGACTACGGCCGCTGGGACGACGACCCCGGCCTGGGGCCGGTCTGGGTTCCCCACATCACCATCGTCGACTGGGCGCCCTACCGGTACGGCCACTGGGCCTGGGTCGCCCCCTGGGGCTGGACCTGGGTGGACGACGCGCCCTGGGGCTTCGCCCCCTTCCACTACGGCCGCTGGGCCCGCTGGCATGACCGCTGGGCCTGGGTGCCCGGCCAGGTGGTGAGCCACCCGGTCTACGCGCCGGCCCTGGTCGCCTTCGTCGGCGGCCGCAGCGGCAACGTCAGCTGGAGCATTTCGCTCTCCAGCGGCTCACCGGGCGTCGCCTGGGTACCGCTGGCGCCGGGTGAGCCCTATCAGCCGGCCTACCGCACCAGCCCGACCTACGTCACCAACATCAACAAGACGGTGTACGTCACCCGCAACGTCACGCAGAACATCACCATCAACAAGACGGTCAACAAGACCGTCTATGTGAACCAGCAGGTGAACAATGCCGTCACCGCCGTGCCGGCGGATGCCTTCGTGAAAGGCCGTGCGGTCGAAACCGTCGCCCAGCCGGTGTCGCGTGAGCGGCTGGCCCAGGCCCGACCGGTTGCGGCGCCGGCCCTCACCCCGGTCAAGCAGAGCCTGCTCGGCGCCGCACGGCCGGCTGGTCTGCGTCCGCCGCCCATCACCAACCGTCCACTGCTGACCGGGCCGGCACCGACCAACCCGCAGCCCAAACCCGGCGATCCGACACGCCCCACCGACCGGCTGGCGGGTGGCGTACCGGTCAACCCCGCGCCCCGCAACGGCGAGGTGTCGCAGCCCGCGGAACGTGCCGCGCCGCAGCCCCGCTCGATGCTGAACGCGCTGCCGGCAACCGGCGCGGGTGTCCCGGCCAAACCGGCCGCTAACAAGCCGCCCGTGGTGATCCCGCGGCCGCCGCTCCCGGCGGGCATGGCAGCCCCGAAGCCCGTGCCGGCACCGGCACAGCCCGTTGCGCCGCAACCGACGGTGCAACACGACGCCAAGCCGGCCTGGCAAACCGCGCCGAAGTCTTCGGTGCCCCATCCGCCGGAACCGGCTGGCAAGCCAGCCTGGGTTCCCATCAAACCGCCTGCGACGGCCGTCAAAGCCGCACCGGCCGAGGAACAAACCGCGCAACCCAAGCCGGCTGCCAAAGCCGTGCCAGTGGTGCCCGCGCCTCGCACCGACATGCCGGCCCCGCGCCCCGAATCGCTCAAGCCCAAACCGGATGCCCGGCCGGTGATCGTCGAGAAGCCGCCGGTTACGGAAGCCCCGAAACCGGAGCCGCCCAAACATGTTGAGCCGGTGCGCCCGCCACAGCCCGCCCCGGGGCAGCAAGCGCAACCGAATCGCGAGGCCCAGCCGGCGCCGCATCCGGCCGAGCCGCAGCAGCAACGGCCACAGGACCAGCAACAGGAACACAAGAAGCTGCCGCCGAAGAAGCCGTGGCTCATCCCGCCACAGCAGTAAGACGAGCACCGAAGCAGACTGTGTTTCCAACGGTCCGGAAAGCCCCTCAGCACCTCGCCTTTTAGCAGCGTCTGCTGATCCCCTCTTGCCCGAGCGGCCGACATGCGAAATCATCGGCACTCCTTTCTCATCGAGTGCTGGTGACCGCCTTCCTGTGCCTGTCCGCCCCCGCGCTGGCTGCCACCGACCTGTCCAACACCCTCTACCTGGACCTGCCCGCCGGCCGCGTGGTGATCCAGATGCGCCCCGACCTCGCACCCAAGCATGTGGCCCGCATCAAGGAACTCGCCCGCAAGGGCTTCTACGACGGCACACCCTTCCACCGCGTGATCGCCGGCTTCATGGCCCAGGGCGGCGACCCCACCGGCACCGGCGCGGGCGGCTCCGGCCAGAAGTTGCCGGCCGAGTTCTCCACCGAACACCACGGCCGTGGCGTCTGCTCGATGGCCCGCACCAGCGACCCGAACTCCGCCGACAGCCAGTTCTTCATCATGCTCGACGACGCCCCGCACCTGGACGGCAACTACACCATCTGGGGCAAAGTGGTGTCCGGCATGCAGTTCGTGGATGCGCTGAAGAAGGGCGACCCGGCGGCGAACGGGATCGTCAGCAAGCCGGATCGCATCATCAAGATGCGCGTTGCAGCAGATGTGGAAAAACCGAAGTCCTGAGCATTGCCCGGGCGCTCAACCCCCGAGCGCCACCCTGATCTGGCGGATGCGGGACTCCAGCGTCCCTTCCGCCAGCAAGTACGGGATGTCCCGCTCCGCCAGCGCCGCCTGATACCAGTGGTGCTGCCGGTCACGGAAATCCGGCGGTTGCCGCGTGCCGTCCTGCACGAAAGGGAAGTCCGGCGCGCATAGCACCGTCAGGTCGTAAGGCCGGTTCGCCAGGTCAACCAGCAGCGGGTCCACCCGCCCGAACATCGCCTGGCTGTAGAACAGCGTGGTCAGCGGCGAGGTGTCGCAGAACAGTATCCGGTCGGCCTCCCGCAGCAGACGCTGCTCCCGGGCGACCTGCTCCTGTCCAATCTCCAGCAGGTCTTCATAGGCCAGCTGGCCGTGCTGGGCCTCCCAGCGTTCCCGTCCATACTCGGCCGCAAACACGGTGCGGCACTCGGCAGCGAGGGCAGCGGCAAGCGTACTCTTGCCGGTGGACTCCCCGCCCAGCAGGCAGACGCGACGGACAAAGCTCGCGTAAACCCCGGCATCCAGCCAGACCCGGTTCGCATGCACGTCCTGCCGAATGCGGGTGGCAGAGATCGGTACCTGTTTCCGCATTCGATCAACGCAGACATGGCGGACCACCGGAGCGTCCGGCCATATCGATTGGAAGCGGTCGGTCAACACTGTGGCAAACCCGTCGCCGTAGTCTTCGCTGGTGAACACCGCGTCCACCGGACCTGCCAGCCTGGACAGGCAGAAATCAGCGACGAAATGCCGATGCACGTCGTCCGGCGCCTCATTTGGCGGCAGCGGGTGGTCCTGCCCATCCAGCACGAATACCTGGGCGGCAGGGAAACACTGTGCCAGCCATTCGCGGCGCCTGGTCGGTTCGCTGCCATCGAACTCCGGATTGGTATAGCTGAGGATCACCAGTTGGTCGCATTGCTTCAGGGCGGCATGGATCAACAACTCGTGCCCCCGGTGCAGTGGGGCGAATTTACCGACGACGAGCCCCCGGCGGAACCGCTCGCTCATGCCTGAAGCGCCCGCTTCCACCGCCATAGCCCGAAGAAGGCATTGCCCCAGAAGAACAGGTACAGCGCCGCCGTCAGGTACAGCCCGCGAGACGCATAGAGCGGCACCGCGATCGTGTTCACCACCAGCCAGGCGTACCAGTTCTCGATCCGTCGCCCCATCAGCAGAAACTGACCCAGCACGCTGAACACCAGGATCACCGAATCGAGGAAGGGCGAATAGGCATCGGTGAAGCGATGCAGCAGCGCGCCATAGCCCACCGCCACCAGGCCGGCGAGCAGCACCAGCCCGGCCACCACCGACAACGGTGTGCGCCGCACCGGCAGTGCTTCTCCTTGCTTGCCTCGCAACCAGCCGATCCAGCCCGCGACACTGGTGATGACAAAGAACGCCTGCAACAACACGTCCGCATACAGCTGCGTGGTGTAGAACACCCAGGCGAACAGCACGCAGCCAATGATGCCGATCCACCAGGTATGCACGCTGTTGCGGGCAGCCAGCAGCACCGACAGCGCATAGCTGGCATTGGCACCGATTTCGAGATAGGTCATGGTGACTCCATGTGTGGCCAAAAACGGCCTGCCATTCAAGCTTTCAAATCATTGATTTCCGGTTGGCGAGTGCCTTTCGCCGCCGGGATCATTTCCCACTCAACCTGCGGGCCGCTCTCGCTGAAGCCGGTACGCCAATTCGACGATCTCGTCCCGCATGAACAGCCTGTCCAGCCAATGCGAGGGAATGCCGTCCACGCCATAGTAGGCACCGGCCACCTGTCCGCAGATTGCAGCGGTTGTATCTGCATCGTCCCCCAGGTTGGCGGCTGTCAGCACCGCAGCTTCGAAGCTGTCGGTGGTCAAGACGCACCAGAGCGCCGCCTCCAGCGACTCCACCACATAGCCGGAACCCCGGATGGCATCCATCGGTTTGTGTCGGTAATCCCCGTCTGCCAACGCGCAGCGGCGGAAAGGAGCCGCGCGAGCAAAACTCCACCGTCGTACCGACCGCATCACCGCAAGCCAGGCCCAGCAAGCAGCCGCGATAACGTGCTATTTCATCCATGGCGAGCCCTTCCGTTTTCGCAGTTCAGCATGGCGATTTTCGGCATCGCCAATTAGTGTTCCTGTGCCACCAAATTAAGTGTCACAGAACCACTTTGTCAAGCTACAATCGGTAAATGATCAGGCAACAGGCCCACATGCTGACCTTCCCCCGGCCGCTGACGACTGTAGACATGGTGATCCTCACCTTGCGCGACAGCCGATTGCACGTCTTGCTGGTACAGCGTCCCGACATGCCGGAAGAACCGTTCCCCGGTTGTTGGGCCTTGCCTGGCGGCTTCGTCGACATCACGCAGGATGAGTCGCTGGAGGCCTGTGCCCGCCGCAAACTGCGCGAGAAGACCGGCGTGGATGCGCCCTACCTGGAGCAGGTCGGCAGTTGGGGCGACGCCCATCGCGATCCGCGTGGCTGGTCAGCCACTCACGTCTACCTGGCGCTACTCTCAGCGGACAGCCTGCAACTGGTTCGAGGGGGCAATTCGGCTGACGTCCGGTGGCAGCCCTTGGCCGATGGCGAGGTAGCGCTGCCACTCGCCTTCGACCACACGATCTTGTTGCGGGCGGCTCTGGAAAGGCTACGCAGCAAGACCGAGTACACCTCGCTGCCCGCCTACCTGCTGCCAGCCGCCTTCACCCTGACAGAACTGCAGCACGTCTATGAGGCCGTGCTAAACCGCTCGCTGGAAAAGAAGGCCTTCCGCACCCGCATGCTGGCGACCGACCTGCTGGAAGAACTGGATGCGATGAAGGAAACCGGCCGTCGACCCGCACAGCTCTACCGACTGAAGTCGCGCAGCGGCCCGGTCTACTTCACCCGCAACTTTGAAGCGCCACGTCCCGGTTGAGGGCTCAACGACGATCGTCAATCGGTTGAATAAGCCGCCAGCCGCTTCAGCCTGGGCCCAATGAATTCCCGCCAGGACGCCTCGTCTTCGAAATACAGGCCGGACAGCACCATGAGGTAAGTCGTTGTTCCGTTGCGGGTGAGGAACAGATTGCCGAACGGCTTGCCGTGGCGGATCAGCAGGCTGAGCTTGCTGCTGTCGCCGAAGGCGCCGCTCTTGGCAAGTTCGCGCTCCTCGACCTCCTTACTGAAACCGAGCCGCAACCCGGTCCGCTGTGCGCCTTCGGTCAGGAGGGCGTCGCTTAGGTTGCGATCGAGGGTGAGCGTCCCGCTGAGGAACAGGGTGTGTTCGTCAGTCTTCTTCGGCGTTTCGAAGGTGTAATCGAGGGTGCGGGTACCATCGAAGCCCGTTTCCTTGGAGAAGGTCTCGTAGCGTTCCGGTGCGCGGTAGGAGATGCCGTAGCCGCTCAGTTCACCGCCGCGCGGGAACAATGCCTTTTCCTGCTCCGTCATCGGCTCGTGGCGGGTGCAACCGGCGATGGCCATCACCGACAGCAGCAGCAAACCCAGTCGAGCAAGGTAGGACCGCATGGCGCCTCCGGGGGAAAACCAACAGCATATCCGAGGATGGTTGAGGCTGGCAGATTCACTGTCGCCGGAGGCGATGTTGGGACAAGCCATAGGAGTTATGATGGAGGCCTTCCTGTCCCACACTCCATGACCCCGACCGACCTCTTCCACCCCGCGGTGGCCGAATGGTTCGACCGCCACTTTCCGGCGCCTACGCCGGCGCAGGCCGAGGCTTGGCCGGCGATCCAGCAGGGCCGGCATGTGCTGATCGCGGCGCCGACCGGTTCGGGCAAGACGCTGGCGGCCTTCCTCGCCGCCATCGATGGGCTGGTCCGCCAGGGACTCGCCGAGGGGCTCAAGGACCAGACGCAGATCGTCTACGTCTCGCCGCTCAAGGCCCTGTCCAACGACATCCAGCGCAACCTCGAGGCACCGCTTGCCGGCATCCGCGATGCGCTGTTCGAGCGCGGCCTGCCGGACGTGGAAATCCGCACCCTGGTCCGCACCGGCGACACCCCGCAGGCGGAACGGGCGCTGATGCGCAAGCGGCCGCCGCACATCATCGTCACCACGCCGGAATCGCTGTACGTGCTGCTGGATTCCGACTCCGGACGGGAGATGCTGACCAGCACCCGCACGGTGATCGTCGACGAAATCCACGCGCTGGCGTCCAACAAGCGCGGCAGCCACCTGGCGTTGTCGCTGGAGCGGCTGGCGGCGCTGACCGGCGACCGGCTGGTGCGGATCGGCCTGTCGGCCACTCAGAAGCCGATCGACCTGGTCGCGCAGTTCCTGGTCGGCGTCGGCGGCGCGTGCACCGTGGTCGACAGCGGCCATGTGCGCGACCGCGACCTGGACCTGGTGGTACCGCCCGCGCCGCTGGAGGCGGTGATGTCGAACGAGGTCTGGGAGCAGGTCTACGACCAGCTCGCCAACCTGGTCGAGGAACACCGCACCACGCTGATCTTCGTGAACACCCGCCGGCATTCGGAGCGGATCACCCGCCACCTGTCGGACCGGCTGGGCGAGGACAAGGTGGCCGCCCACCACGGCAGCCTGGCCAAGGAGCTGCGGCTGGATGCCGAACAGCGGCTCAAGCACGGCAAGCTGCGGGCGATGGTCGCCACCGCCTCACTGGAGCTCGGCATCGACATCGGCGATATCGAGCTGGTGTGCCAGATCGGCTCGCCCCGCTCCATCGCCAGCTTCCTGCAGCGGGTGGGCCGGGCTGGCCACGCGGTGACCGGCACACCGAAGGGCCGCTTGTTCCCGCTGTCGCGCGACGACCTGGCGGAATGCACCGCGCTGCTGGATGCGGTGCGGCGCGGCGAGCTCGACCGGCTGGTGATCCAGGACCGGCCGCTGGACGTGCTCGCCCAGCAGATCGTCGCCGAAGTGGCCGCCCGCGACTGGAACGAGGACGAGCTGCTGGCCCGCTTCCAGCGCGCCTGGCCCTACCGGGACCTGAGCGCGGAAGACTTCAACACGCTCATCCGCATGCTGGCCGAAGGCTACAGCACCCGCCGTGGCCGCCACGGCGCGCTGGTCCACTACGACGCGGTGAACCGCGTACTGCACGGCCGGCGCGGCGCCCGGCTGACCGCCATCACCTCCGGCGGCACCATCCCGGACAATGCGGACTACCAGGTGCTGCTGGAGCCGGAAAACCACCTGATCGGCACCGTCAACGAAGACTTCGCGGTGGAAAGCCTGGCGGGCGACGTGTTCCAGCTCGGCAACAGCAGCTACCGCATCATCCGGGTGGAACGCGGCACCGTGCGTGTGGAGGATGCGCAGGGCCAGCCGCCCAACATCCCGTTCTGGCTGGGCGAGGCGCCGGGCCGCAGCGACGAGCTGTCGCAGTCGGTGTCGCGGCTGCGGGAGGAGATCGCCGCTC
>CBIHQA010000069.1:0-11782 GCA_966211475.1 uncultured Neisseriales bacterium | reverse complement strand
AGCTTGGCCAAGGCGCCGTCCAGGGCGATCTTCAGATCCTTGTCTTCCTTGCGGATGCCGATGCCGGCGCCCACGCCGTAGACCTTCTCATCCTTGATGGCCTCGCCGGCGAAGGCGTAGCCCTTGCCTTGCGGCTTCTTCAGGAAGGATTCGCTGGCTTCCAGCATGTCGACCAGGGTGGCGTCGATGCGGCCGGACACCAGGTCGGCATAGGCCAGGTCCTGCGACTGGTAGGACACCACGTCGATGCCCTTGGCAGCCCAGTAGGTCTTGGCGTAGCTCTCATTGGTGGAGCCTTGCTGCACGCCCACGCGCTTGCCCTTGAGGGAATCCAGAGTCGGCTTCAGCGGCGAACCGGCCTTGGCCACCAGGCGCCCCGGGGTGATGTAGATGCGGTTGGTGAAGTCGATCTGTTCCAGGCGCTTCGGAGTGATGGACATCGAGGACAGGATGCCGTCGAACTTCTTCGCCTTCAGGCCGGGGATCATGCCGTCGAACGGGTTTTCCACCCACACGCACTTGGCCTTCAGTTCGGCACAGAGGGCGTTGCCCAGGTCCACGTCCAGACCGGTGACCTTGCCGTCCGGGTTCTTCATTTCGAACGGGGGGTAGCTCGGCTCGACGCCAAAGCGGATTTCTTTCCATTCCTTGGCGGAAGCACCAAAGGAAACAGCGAGCAATGCGCACGAGAATGCGGCAATAGCCTTTTTCATGACTCAGTGAACTCCTAGGGGGATGCGATACCTGACGATGCACGTGAATCGTCAGTCTGCCGCGACGGCATTCCCGGTATCTCCCGGGTTTGTTGCGGCGCACGAATCATGTCACGAAAACATATTGGGCTACAATGCGAGGCACAGCGAAGAAGGCGGCGTGACAAGCAGTTGACCAGACGGGTTGGATGCGGCGCGATAACAAAAGAAGTTGTGCAATATCATCGGCTTGCTCCCCTCCCCCTGCTCAGTTGCGTGGTTGTACGCGTTTTTCCCCGCCGCCCCTTTCTGTAACTTGGTGTCGCATTCCGGGAATGTAGACCTCGCTCCCGGTAGCTAGAATGCCCGCCATCACCGTGAAGGCGTCCAGGCTCCAAAGGAGACGCCACACGCTGTCCCCGTGAACTGAGAGACAAACAACAATGACCACCTCCCCCAAGACCGACCTGACGGAAGTTACCGAGCAGATCCTGCAGATCGCCAAGGATAAGCTCTCCGCCGCAGAGGCCAAGAAGCAGGCAGCCTTCCTCACCGCCTACTTCGCCGAAGCCAGCGCGGACGACCTGCAGCGCCTGGCGCCGGTCGACCTGCTGGGCGCCGCCCTGTCGCACCGTCAGCTCGCCGCCCAGCGCACGCCGGGCGAGGCCAACATCCGCATCTACAACCCCGAGTACGACATCCACGGCTGGCAGTCGACCCACACCATCGTCGAGATCGTGAACGACGACATGCCTTTCCTGGTCGACTCGGTGACCATGGCCCTGTACAAGCGCGGCCTCACCCTGCACCTGCTGGTTCACCCGGTGCTGGGCGCCGTGCGCGACGAAGCGGGCAAGCTCAAGGAAGTCGGTCCGGCCCACGGCAGCAAGGGTCAGCGCGAATCCTTCATCCACATCGAGATCGACCGTCAGACCGACAAGGCCACGCTGGAAGCCATCCGTAGTGACCTGGCCCGCGTGCTGTCCGATGTCCGTGCTGCGGTGCAGGACGAACAAGCCTTGCGCAAGGAAGTGGCCGAAGGGGTGAAGTCGCTGCAAAAGGCGCCCAAGAGCGCGGGGGACGTGGCGGAATTCACCGAATTCCTCAACTGGATCGACAACAACAACTTCGTGCTGCTTGGCTACGCCGACTACCAGGCGCAGGGCGGCAAGGCAAAGGAAATCACCCGCGTCGAAGGCTCCGGCCTCGGCATCCTGCGTGACGTCAACCACCCGAACTACGCCCTGTGCCTGAAGGGCATCCCGGGCGAACTGGTGGAACTGGAAAAGCGCCCGGAAGCGCTGACTCTGGTGAAGGCGGACGCCAAGTCCACCGTGCACCGCCCCGGCCACCTCGACTTCATCGGCGTAAAGCGTTACGACAGCAAGGGCAATGTGGTCGGCGACCGCTGCTTTGTCGGCCTGTACAGCGCCACCGCGTACCACACCTCGCCGCGCCAGATCCCGGTGCTGCGCAAGAAGGTGCAGTACGTGATCGATACCTGCGCCTACATCCCGGGCAGCCACAAGGAAAAGACGCTGCTCAACGTGCTGGAAACCTATCCGCGCGATGAGCTGATCGAGATCCCGGAAGACGTGCTGCTGCACTTCGCCCAGGGCATCGTGGCGCTGTCCGAACGGCCGCGTGTCCGCGTGTTCCTGCGTGCAGATCGTTTCGGCCGCTATGTCTCCGCGCTGGTCTACCTGCCGCGTGACGCCTTCAACACCGAAGTGCGCATGAAGATGGCCCGCGTGCTGCAGGACCACTTCGCCGGCGAATCGGTCGAATTCAACGTGATGCTGTCGGAAAGCAACCTGGCCCGCATCCACTTCATCGTCCGCACCCCGGTCGGCACCCGTTTCGAGTTCGATGCCAAGGAAATCGAAACCGAAATCGCCCGCGCCGTGCGTGGCTGGAAGGACGAGCTGCACCAGACCCTGCTGGAGCAGTACGGCGAAGAGCGCGGCAATACCGTGTTCCGCCAGTACGCCGGCGCCTTCCCGGCCTCCTACGTGGACGAGTTCCTGCCGCGCAGCGCCGTGTCCGACATCGAGAAGATGGAATCCCTGTCGGCCACCAACGACCTGGCGATGAAGCTGTACGCCGCGCTGCGTAACGATGGCAGCCACCAACACTTCAAGCTGTTCCGCCTGAACCAGGCGATCGGCCTGTCCAACGCGCTGCCGATGCTCGAGAACCTGGGCGTCACCGTGCTCGACGAGCATCCGTACCGCATCGAGCGCAACGGCGGCGACAGCATCTCCATCAGCGACTACGGCCTGACCCTGCCGTCGGCCGACGCGCTGAACGAACCGCAGATCCGCGACGCCTTCCAGGACCTGTTCAACAAGGTCTTCCACGGCCAGGTGGAGAGCGACGGCTTCAACCGGCTGACCCTGCTGGCGGGCCTCAACTGGCGCCAGGTGACGCTGGTGCGCGCCTACGCCAAGTACCTGCGTCAAGCCGGTCTGACCTTCAGCCAGAGCTACGTGGAACAGTGCCTGGCCAACTATGCGGACATCACCCGCAATCTGGTGCGCCTGTTCGAACTGCGCCTGTCGCCGGCCGCCGCCAACGATGCCCAGGCCGACGCCGTGGTCGCCGAAATCAAGGCTGCGCTGGACAACGTCGCCAACCTGGACGAAGACCGCATCCTCAACGGCTTCTTGTCGGTGATCCAGGCCACGCTGCGCACCAACTACTGGCAACCGGGCAAGGATGGCCAGCCCAAGGCCTACCTATCGTTCAAGCTGGAATCCGGCAAGATTCCGTTCCTGCCGCAACCGCGTCCGCTGTTCGAAATCTGGGTCTATAGCCCGCGTGTCGAGGGCGTCCACCTGCGTGGCGCCAAGGTTGCCCGCGGCGGCCTGCGCTGGTCTGACCGGATGGAAGACTTCCGCACTGAAGTGCTGGGCCTGGTAAAGGCGCAGATGGTGAAGAACGCGGTGATCGTGCCGATGGGCTCCAAGGGCGGCTTCGTCTGCAAGCAAGCCCCGCTGCCGTCCGACCGCGATGCTTGGCTGGCTGAAGGCGTGGCTTGCTACAAGACCTTCATCTCCGGCCTGCTGGACCTGACCGACAACATCGTCGCCGGCAAGATCGTGCCGCCGGTCGACGTGCATCGCCGCGACCCGGATGATCCTTACCTGGTGGTGGCAGCCGACAAGGGCACCGCGACCTTCTCCGACATTGCCAACGGCATCTCTGCCGAATACAACTTCTGGCTGGGCGACGCGTTCGCCTCCGGTGGTTCGGCGGGTTACGACCACAAGGGCATGGGTATCACCGCCAAGGGCGCGTGGGAATCGGTCAAGCGCCACTTCCGCCACCTGGGCGTGAACACCCAGACCACCGACTTCACGGTGATCGGCATCGGCGACATGTCCGGCGACGTGTTCGGCAACGGCATGCTGCTGTCCAAGCACATCCGCCTGCTCGCTGCCTTCGACCACCGTCACATCTTCCTGGACCCGAATCCGGATGCGGCCAAGTCCTTCGCCGAGCGCGAGCGCATGTTCAAGCTGCCGCGTTCCAGCTGGGAAGACTACGACAAGAAGCTCATCTCCAAGGGCGGCGGCGTGTTCCCGCGCAGCGCCAAGTCGATTCCGCTGTCGCCGGAAGTAAAGGCTTGGCTGGGTGTATCGGTCGATGAGATGACCCCGAACGAGCTGATCAACACCATCCTGAAGTCGCCGGCCGACCTGCTGTACAACGGCGGTATCGGCACCTACGTGAAGGCCAGCTGGCAATCGCACGCCGAAGCCAACGACCGCGGCAGCGACGCCATCCGCGTGTCCGGCAACGAGCTGAAGGTGAAGGTGATCGCCGAAGGCGGCAATCTGGGCATGACCCAGCTCGGCCGTATCGAGTTCGCCCTGCTGGGCGGCCGGGTCTGCACCGACGCCATCGACAACTCGGCCGGCGTGGACTGCTCCGACCACGAGGTGAACATCAAGATCCTGCTGGGTCAGATCGTTGCCAACGGCGACATGACCCTCAAGCAGCGCAACCAGCTGCTCGCCGAGATGACCGACGAGGTCGGTCACCTGGTGCTGGCCAACAATTACCTGCAAACCCAGGTGATCGCAGTCGGCCAGCAGATCGCGCCGTCGATGCTCAACACCCACGCCCGCTTCATCCAGCATCTGGAGCGCACCGGTCAGATGAGCCGGCGCCTCGAGTTCCTGCCGGACGAAGGTGGCTTCAACGAGCGTCGTCTTGCCAAGCGCGGCCTGACCCCGCCGGAAGTCGCGGTGCTGATCGCCTACAGCAAGATCGAGCTGTACCAGAACCTGCTCAACTCCGACCTGCCGGATAACCCCGACTTCGAGGAACTGCTGGTCGAGTACTTCCCGAAGCCGCTGCAGGACAAGTTCCGCCCGGCGATGAAGAACCACGCGCTGCGCCGCGAAATCATCGCCAACCAGTTGGCCAACGAGATCGTCAACCGCATGGGCAGCACCTTCATCTTCCGTCTGCAGGAAGAAAGTGCCATCCCGGCAGCCGACATCGCACTGAACTGGCGCATCGCCAGCCAGGTGCTGGGCGTACGCACGCTGTGGGCGCAGATCGAAGCGCTGGACAACAAGGTGCCGGCTGCCGTCCAGGCCGACATGATGCTGCAGGTGCGCACGCTGGTGGAACGCGCCACCCGCTGGATGCTGCGCAACCGTCGCCCGGGCACCGCGGTCAACGAAGTCATCGCCGCCTTCCAGCCGCACGTGGCCAAGCTGTTCGACAGCATCGCCAAGCTGCTGCCGACGGCGGAACGTCCGCGCATCGCCCAGCGCGAAGGCACGCTGGTGGAAAAGCAGGTTCCGGCCTCGCTGGCCGCCCTGGTGGCCCGCATGGACGAGCTGGTGTCGGTGTTCGACATCATCGAAGCCGCGCAGGAAACCAAGGCCGCACTGGACGTGGTGGCGACCAACTACTTCGCCCTGGGCCGCGCACTGCAACTGGATTGGCTGCGCACCGTCATCAACGCCTTGCCGCGCGACAACCGCTGGCAGTCGCTGGCCCGTACCGCACTGCGCGATGACCTGTACCGCCAGCACCGCTCGCTGCTGCTGCGTGCGCTGCGCGAGGTCAAGGCCAGCAAGGGCGGCCCGCTGCAAGTCACCCAGTGGCTGGCCGAGCACGACGCAGCCGTCACCATCTGCAACCAGATGTTCAGCGAACTGCAGTCCTACGACCAGCTCGACTTGGCCATGCTGTCCGCCGGCATGCGCGAACTGCACAACCACCTGATGGTGTAAACCGGAAGGATTGGTAGGTGTACCCAAACGCCCGCGCTTGTCGCGGGCGTTTTTCTTTGGCCTCCCTTGGGGCCAGGTTCTTGGAAAGCACCGAGGTCCAACAGTCAAGGCGCGTGATTTGTCACGCTCCGTATGACTCCACCTTGCATCAACCTTGTAGGCAGTCGTAGGTTGGGTTGATCGTAGCGAAGCCCAACAGGCGATGGTTCGCGGTAAACGTTGGGCTTCGCTGTGCTCAGCCCAACCTACAAGTCCTGATGAGCCGCAGTGTCCAACATCCACCATACGAGCGTAGCGAGACTCTCTCGCCGGCGGGCGGGAGTTGGAGGGTGGGAAAGTCTCAAGGGGCTGCGGAAGGGTTGCAACCGATCAAACTAGCAAAGCTTGCTTTGCGCCCATCTACACGTGGCCTTCCCTACAAAGCCGCAGCCGCAAAAAAAAACGGCAGCCTTTCGACTGCCGTAAAGACGCACGGGAAACAAGAATCCGGTGACGTAAGGAGAGGAAAAAGGGTTTACTGCACGACGCTTTGCAGGCGGTCCATGACCGCGGTAACAGCCCGTTCGGTCAGCGCGCTGTCGTCGATCATCGCGGCGCGGCCCTCGCGGAACTTGGTGACGAGACCATCACGCTGGATCGACAACGCATTGCCGCCGAAACGGTTGGTAAACAGGTAGATGCCACGGTGCGGGCTCACCCAGGCGAGCTTCAGTCGCAACGGCTTGCCATCTTCATCCTTGAAGTCCACCCAAGTGCCACGGCGAAGCTGGGTCACCAGCCAGGCGGCACGGTCTCCACCCATCGAGGCGAAGTCGGTGTATTCGGCTTCCGGCGTGGCATCCAGCGGCACTTCTTCGGTCAACACCGGCATGTCGGCCGACGGTTGCACCGGAGTCAAGTCCAACGGAATGTCCACCACCGGGGCCGGCGGCAGTTCGATGCGTACTTCCGGCACCGGCTGGCGGATGGTCAAGGCGTCGGCATCGCTCGTCCGCAAGCCGGCTTTGATCGCCGAAGCGTGGCAGGTCACCATGCCGGACAGGAACTGCTCCTTCTCGGCGTGGGAGGCCCCCTGCGACAGCATGGTGTCTTCCAGACGACGCAGCATCGGCTGCAGCAGGTTGACCAGACGAATACGGTCCTCGGTCGACACCTTGGGCTCGGTCGACCAGATCAGGTCGTCCATGGTCTTGAGCGCGCCATTCCAGGCTTCGCCATCAAGCCCGCCCTGCTGATAGGCATCGAGCAACGCGGCCCCCCAGTAGCTGGCCAGGTAGTCGCGCACCACGGCCGGCACGCCAGAACGGGTCAGGCGGCTACGGAGTTCCTGCTCGACGAGCCCACGGGCCAGCTCCAGCTGCTCCTGCGCGAAGATGACGCGGGCGGACTCGATAATTGCCCGCTCCGCATCCGCTTGCTCGGCCGCCAGGAAGCTTTCCAGGCGGGCGAGCTGGTTTTCGAACAGCACCACGTCGTCGGCGAACTGCTCGACGATGGTTGCCACGATGTCGGCGACCAGGTCACGGAAGCGTTCGCCGGCAGCCGTCTCGCCGCTCCAGCCGAGCGAGGCTTGTGCCAGCGCGTCCAGCAGACGGCGGGCCGGATGGTGCTTCTTGGAGAAGAACTTGGCATCCAGCAGCGCGACCTTGAGCACCGGAATCTGCAAGCGGCCCAGCAGTGCCTTGATCTCCGCCGGAATATCGTGTTCGTCGAAGATGTAGTCGAACAGCATCGCCACGATATCGATCGTGAGCGATTCCATCTGGTTGGTCTGCCCGTCCAGCACGTCGGCCTTGAGCTGACGCAGCAGGTTGGGGGTCGCGAGTACTGCCTCGCCCGCCGACCAGTCGAATTTCGACTCCGCGCGGATACCGTCCGGCAACTCGCCATGCTGCAGGCGGTCCAGCACCGGCAGCACGCCGGACACGGCCAGACCGACACCTGCCGGCTCCATCCCCGCAGGCAGGCTGAAATGCCCCTTCTGCGTCAGGTGCTGCAATAGATGCAGCAGACCGAGCTCCACCTGCTCCTGGGTGGCCTTCGGCGCAGCCTGCTGACTGGCCGGATTTGCACCCGCCCCGACGCTGCTGGCTCCCACATGGTTCTGCAGGGGATTGTAGTTCTGGTTGGCTGCCGGCCGCTGCCGCAGGGCAAGCGGGATCTTCGGCAGGACATTCCGGTCGATCAGGAATTTGTTCAGTTCGTGATAAAGGCTACGCACGTCACCGGCTACGAATTGTTCGAATAGCCGTAAGATGATGAGCTTGACGTCAAGTTCAGCATCCAGCGCATCGCAAGCGGCCTGGAAGGTTTCGCAGATCAGCTTCGGGCTGAGCGGGCTGGATTCGTCCTCCAGTGCCTGCCGTTGCAACAGCGCGCCCATGCGTTGATCGAGAGCGCTCAGCTCCTCGCTGCAATTGGCCTTGAGTTTGCCGGCCATGTTCTTCACGGCCAGTGATTCCTCGAATTCGTTGTCGTCCATCAGGGACAGTTCGCCACTGCCCCAGCTGAAGGAAGGCTCTTCGCCCTTGTCCAGCGCGGCGTCGAACGCCGTCACGAACTGCTGTCGGAAACGCTGTTCCAGCAATGCCCGATGCTTGCCGGCCAAACCACGGGCATTCATGTAGAGATTGGAGCGTTCGCGGTCCACAGCCTGTTCAGAGAGCTCGAACAGGGTTTCTTCGATCTTGTCCATCATGGACGACAGCGACCGCGCCAGAGTTTCGGCGGCCAAGTCGCGGCATTCGCGCAGCAGACGGCGCGCCTCGGCACCGCTCGGCGTGCGACGAGCATCGAAGTCGGATAGTGCGATCACATTGTTGGGGGAGGACGAAGCGGCCATCTCCGCGCAACCTCAGTATAGACCCGGGAAATGCCCGGGCACAGACGGTAGAGGTACGAGGCAACGGCAGCGATGTCAGGTCTCGCAGATGCGAGGAGCGCCGATATGGCTGCGAAGACGACGGTCATGATGCAACCCCGCTGTCGTAGAATGTTTCTGCCAGTTACCCGGCGGCCATTCGTTAGACCGGAAGTTTTGCGTCGCCACCTTTCGGTGGGTTTGCCCCGTAAGACGAATCCGTCAAAACACCGCCCAGATAATACGGACGGCATGCTGATGATAGCAAAATCGGCAAAAAGTCGCCGAAACTTTTCAACTGGCGGATGAGCGGTCGGAAACCAACAAGCAGACGGCCTCAGCGGCAATGCCCTCGCCCCGCCCTGTGAACCCCAACCGTTCGGTGGTCTTGGCTTTCACGTTGATGCAGGACGGGTCGGTTTGCAGATCCGCCGCGATGGTCTCCCGCATGCCCGGAATGTGCGGCGCCATCTTGGGAGCCTGGGCGATAATCGTGCAATCCACGTTGCCGATCTGCCAGCCTGCATCCTGCACCAGCTGGAAGGCCTGCCGCAGCAGCACGCGACTGTCCGCGCCCTTGAAGCGCGGATCGCTGTCCGGGAAATGCTGGCCGATGTCACCCAGGCCGGCGGCGCCGAGCAGTGCATCCGTCAACGCATGCAGCAGCACGTCCGCGTCGGAATGCCCAAGCAGTCCGCGTTCATACGGAATGGTGACGCCACCGATGATCAGCGGGCGCCCTTCTACCAGCGCGTGGACGTCGAACCCCTGGCCGACACGGAACGGAACAGACATGACAGATCTCCTTGCATCCGGCGCGGGTCGCTTTGCCGGGCGCGTAGCTTAGCAGAGTCGCAGCGGGAATCGCAGCCCTGCGGCAGGGACGACGGCTACAGGGAAAACCGTTGGGCGAGATGGGCGAGAAAACCGTCCGAGGCATCCTCCAGCCGGCTCAGCACCTCTTCGAACCCGGCCGGACCACCGTAGTAGGGATCGGGCACTTCCTGCCCCGGGTATTGCCGGCTGTAGTTCAGGTAAAGCTCCACTCGCGCCGTTGCATCTGCCGGCAACAGGGCTTGCAGACCGCGCAGATTGCGCCCATCCATGGCGAGGATGTAATCGAAGCGACGGAAGTCCTCCACCGAAACCTGCCGTGCACGCAACGGAGACAAGTCCACACCACGGCGAGCTGCAGCGGCCACCGTACGTGGGTCGGGCGCACAGCCGATGTGGTAGTCGTGGGTGCCGGCGGAGTCGACTTCGATCAGAGATTCCCAACCCCGGGCTGCCAGACACTTTCGCAATACGCCTTCTGCCGTCGGACTGCGGCAAATATTGCCCATGCAGACAAAGAGAATGCGGATGGTCCTACTGTTTTGCTGGGGCGTGCTATTCACGAATGCGTCACCGGTATTGCGTTGCCAAGGGAGATAGATCGGACGAAGGTCAGGCGGCTGGATTTGCCCACCTTTGGCGATACTTTACCAGCCCTGCCCGACCGGCAAACCGTATCCACAAATTCCCTCGTCCTAAACCTGTTCACCGGGCACATGAAATCTCGCCGGATACCGCATCCAGCTTTGCGTCCGGGCCATATGTCGCCTAAAAAGAGAGAAGTGAAAACCAGAGTCCGACTGTGACCATGCCGATGCCGCCTCGCCCTACGCTTCCCTCCTTGTGCCGATTCTCTCTTGCCGTACTCGCGGCGCTTCATGTCGGCGGGGGAATCGCATACGGCGCGAGCCTGGGGGACATCCATGTGACGTCCAGACTGGGCGAACCGTTCGAAGCCTGGATCGACCTGAAGGCGGTCACGATCGACAGCGGTGATGCATCGCGTTGCATCTCGGCACAGCCCGGTTCGGGGGATAGCGCATTTAGCGGCAGCGATCTGCGGGTGGAGGTGGACTCCCGGGCAAACGGCAATGCCGTGCTGCGGCTGCGCAGCCGCGGGATGATGACGGAACCGGTCGGCGTGCTGGCGATCAGCACCCGTTGTGATTCGCTGGGCAGTCTGGCGCGGGAATACACTGTGTTGTTCGATCCGCCTGTGCTGGTGGCCTCCCCCGCCCCTGCAGCCGTCGCGGTCAGCCCTACCCCGGCGGCCGCTCCGACACCACAGCCTGTCCTGCCCAGGGAATGGCAAGGGGATGGATCGACTAGCGTGAAATCGCTGGCACATGGTTACTACGAGAACCACCCCCGCTTGCAGCGGCGCTTCCAGCGTTATGTACAGCGTCTGAATCCCGGTTTGTCGGACTTGTCAGCCCCCGTCCCGAGCGACACGACACTAAAGCTACCCAGCCAGCGGATGATGCGGCGACCGGCCGGACTGCGTCCCGCTACCCAAACCGCTTCCGCGGAGGCCCCGAAGCCGAAGCCCACGCAGCAGGCGGCTGCGGAAAGCCAGTCCGTCAAGGCGGCTCCGGCCAAGCCCAAGCCACGTCTGCAGGTGACCGTGGAGAACGCACCGGGCGGCAACGTCAGCAATACCTCGCTGGCGACGGCCCCAGCCGCGGCAGACGAGCCCGCAGCCTGGGGGAAATTCCGCACCATGCCGGTCGACGAACAGCGCAACTACGTGGCAAAGCTGGAAACGCTGATCCAGGCACAGGATGCGGCGCTGGCCAACCTGACCAAGCAGGTGGAAACCCTCACCCACGAATACGAGCAACTCCGGAAGCAGCATGATGCGTTCGCGGTACCGGCACCGATACCGGCTCCGCCGCCGGCCGCCAATCGGGAGACGGTCTGGTTGTGGGCCGCGCTGGCCTTGGCGCTGACAGGCCTGGGCACCACGCTGTTTACCTTGCAGCGCTGGCGCCAGACGTCGACGAAGACGCGGTCGCCGCTGGGTATCGAATAGCAGGTGACATCAGCCGTAGTCTGAAAACAATCGGCCCCGCAATGCGGGGCTTAGGCTGCTGACAAAGGTAGGAAGCACGATGTCAGACGGGCGCAAAGCAAGCTTTGCT
>CBIHQA010000068.1:0-11915 GCA_966211475.1 uncultured Neisseriales bacterium | reverse complement strand
CGGCTTGATGTGCGCGCCGATTTGGCGCTCGCCGTAGGCCAAGTGGGCGGGCACCCACAGCCGGCGCTTGCCGCCGACCCGCATGCCCATCAGGCCGATGTCCCAGCCTTTGATCACGCGGCCGGTGCCGATCACGCACTGGAAGGGCTTGCCGCGGCTCCAGGAGGAGTCGAACTGGGTGCCGTCTTCCAGCCAGCCGGTGTATTGGGTGGTGATCAGGGCGCCCTTGACGACTTCCTTGCCGTCGCCGATTTGCAGGTCGGTGATCTGGATGGATGCAGGGAGGGCTTGCGTCATTGGTAGGGCTCGTGCGGTTGGGCAGCCATGCGTTATCCCGCAAACGGCCTTGGCGTGCAACGGTGGGGGACGGTCATAAAACGTTGGTGCTAGTAACTAGCCCTGGGAAATCCCCCGGCTTTGCCGGGGGCTACTTACTAGCATAGGGTGTCCGGGTTCAATTCCCTTCATCCACAGAAGGTTGCTGGAGGGCGAGCAATCTAGCTGCATTCTGGAATGCGATGGCTTTTGCTGCCTTAGGCTCAAGGCTTCCGAGCAGGCGGCGATATCCCATTATGCGTTTTGGATAATTCAATTCGCTATCCGGGCTGTCATGCCTTCCGAATTTGACGTCCGAACCTATCAAAAAGCGATCAGGCATGTCCTCAAACAGTTTTGCCCAGTCCTCATAAACCTCTCCATCGTTCCCGAGAACGGGTTCCAGATGATTCCATTCTCCGCCTTTAGGAGATGCCAATTTGATGGTCATCATCAAATTGGGATAGGCCATCAATAGTCTCCGGGCATTTGTGGGATTGGTCATCCCAGTATGGGACAGAATGATCTTCAAGTTCGGATATCGCTTGTACCAAAGCGCCAGTGCACCAAACGCCTCGGTGGTGTGGGACGTTCCATCGGGTTCGTACGGCTCGGAATGCAATTGCAGCCAAGTCCCCTTTCTTGCGATAAGGTCCAGCATCTTCAAGACAGGGCCGAACGTGGGTTTGGTTTTGATGACGTGCTGGTTGCCCGACTTGTTGAAATGCATCAACCCGAATTCACCCACCCCCGCACACTCTCCACTATCGATATCCTGCTCCAAGTGTGCGAGCCTGCTGTTCAAGCTCGATTCCAGATAGATGTCCTGTGCCTCCAGCATCCAATTGCTCAAATAATCGCCGCCGCAATAGGCCCGAGCACGATTAGGTATTTCCTTTGTTAGCTTAACATCCTGCCCGCTCATGTAATCGTCATTGCCTTTTCCTTTATTTCCATCATTGGGTGTTGGCATGAAGACTGCAAGCCGGACATGAACCTGATCCAACTGAGTAGCAATAGTGCCGATATCGTATCCGCGCTCGACGTGGGCCAACATGTCAATTAGCTTCCCGTGATATGGGCCAATTGGTTGGCGGATGGGTCGGTTGAGGTCTGAATGTGCTTCAAGCACCTCGAAGTCAGCCTTTGGAAGAGGCGGTTCAGGTTCTGCTGCCCGTAACGCACCCGTCAGGGTCAGGCCGCCCAGCAGGGCCATTGCTGAGACGAATTGACGAAGTACGTTCGCTGGTTGCTTCACAGTAGGCTTCCTTGGTCTTTTGGATGTTGCGAACGGAATTCTTGCGACCGGTATTGTGCATGCGGTGGACAGACCCGCGTTATCTTGCAAACGGCCTCGGCGTGCAACGGTGGGGCGGTCAGGCCGATGAATCATCGTCCCCCCGGAACAACCGGGCAAAGCTGCGTTCCAGCTTGCCGCCAACGATCAGCACCAACAGCGCGATCACCAGCGCCAGCGTGGCTTCCGCCACGCGGCCGGTGCCGCAGCTCAGGCCCAGCATGGCGGCCAGCCAGATGGAGGCGGCGGTGGTCAGGCCTTCCACCCGGTTTTCGCTGTCGTGATGCATGATCACGCCGGCGCCGATGAAGCCGATGCCGGTGACGATGCCCTGTAGTACCCGGCTGGTCGCGTCCGGATCGGCCGGCGCATAACTGACGGTGGTCCGGCAGACCAGGGCGGCGCCCAGCGCCACCAGCGCATGCGTGCGCAGCCCGGCCGGCTTGCGGTGCAGCTGCCGGTTCAGGCCCAGGATGCTGCCGAACAGCGTCGCCAGCCCCAGGCTCGGCAAGGCGTCCAGCGCGGTGCTCAGGAAGGCGCCCATCCTCGTCCTTTCTTTGTGGTCCCGCTTGCATCATCGACGCGAGGGGGCGAGCTGTCCAGCCGTCGGGCCGCCCGCACAGGGCGTCGCGGCCGGATGCCGAACGTTCAGAACGTGGTGGGGCAGCGTGTCGATTTGCTGGTGGGTTGTTCGATTAGGGGTATCCGCGCGGTTGGCGCGGCCCTCACCCTGACGGAGAAAACACCATGCAGAAGATCGTCCCCTTCCTGTGGTTCGAGCACCAGGCCGAGGAGGCCATGCACTTCTACACCGGCATCTTCAAGGATGCCAAACCCGGCCAAATCATGCGCTACGGCGAAGCCGGGCCGGGGCCAGCGGGGTCGGTGATGTGGGTGACCTTCACGCTGCAGGGGCAGGAATTCTATGCCCTCAACGGCGGGCCGATGTTCCAGTTCACCCCGGCGGTGTCCTTCTTCATCCACTGCGAGACGCAGCAGGAGATCGACGAGCTGTGGGACAAGCTGTCCGAAGGCGGCTCCACCCAGCCCTGCGGCTGGTTGACCGACAAGTACGGGCTGTCCTGGCAGGTGGTGCCGACCATGATGAGCCGCTACCTGCAAGACCCGGACCCGGCCAAGTCGGCGCGGGTGATGCGGGCGATGATGAAGATGGGCAAGCTGGACATTGCCGAGCTGACGCGGGCCTACGAGGGGGCATGACTTCCCTTGGTGGGGCACCCGCCCTCGACGGGACGGTGCCCCTCGGCGGTCAACTGACCGCCTGGATGAACTCCGACAGCTGGATGTTGCGCCCACACAGCACGGCAACCAGCGTGCGGCCGGGTTGCTGTGGCGCCTGCTTCAGCAAGGCGGCCAGCGCGACGCCGGCCGCGCCTTCCACGATCCAGCGGTCGCTGCGGGCGAGCAGGGCCATGGCGGCCTTGATCTCGTCCTCGGTGACCAGAGCGGTGTCGTCGATCACCTGCTGGCAGATGGGCAGGGTGACCGAGCCCGGTTCGACACCGCCTGCGGTGCCGTCCGAAATGGTGTCCCATTCTTCGACCTCGATGATCTGGCCGGCCCGCAGCGACTGGTAGAGCGCGGTGGAGTTCTGCGGCCAGCAGCCCACCACGCGGATCTGCGGCCGCTGTTGCTTGATGGCGGTGCCGATACCGGAGATCAGCCCGCCGCCGCCCACCGAGGCGTAGACGGCATCGACCTCGGGACATTGTTCGAGGATTTCCATCCCCACCGTGCCCTGTCCGGCGATCACGTCCAGATCGTTATAGGGCGGGATGAAGGGTTTGCCTTCCGCGCGGGCGCGGCGGGCAGCTTCCAGTTCCACTTCCAGGGTGGGGGCGTCCAGGGTGATCACCTTGGCGCCCAGGTCGGCGATGGCATCGAGCTTGACCCGGGCGGCCGAGCTGGACGCATACACGGTCACCGGCACGCCGGCCAACTTGCCGGCCAAGGCGACGCCCTGGCCATGGTTACCGGTGGAAACGGTGGCCACGCCTTGCTGGCGGGCGGCGGGGTCGAGCAGGCGCAGCTTGTTGCTGGCGCCGCGGAACTTGAACGAGCCGGTGTGCTGCACGTGCTCGCATTTCAGGTAGACCTCGCAGCCGGTCAGGCGCGACAGCATCGGGCTGCGGGTCAGCGGGGTGACCATCACCTGTGGGCGCAGGGCCCGGTGGGCGTCGACAATGCGCGGGTATAGGTCGTCGAGGAGGGCGGTCATGGAGTGCTTTCCCGTAATTCCTTCAGGTACTTGAAGACGGTGGCGCGGCTGATGCCCAGCACGTTGGACACATAGTTGGCCGCACTCTTGCCGTTGAAGGCGCCTTCGGCGTGCAGCGCCTCGACCAGTTGCCGCTTGTGATCGCGATTGAGCGTGGACAGCGACAACTGCCGTTCCTGCAGCCAGCCGTGCAGGAAGGTGTTGATGCGCTCCTGCCAGTCGTCGCGGAACAGCTTGTCCGGCTGCGGCGCGAGGCGGGTGCCGGACAGGAACAGGTCGAGCGCGGCCTTGGCTTGTTCGAATACCGAAATATTGAAGTTCACGCAGACCACGCCGATCGGCTCGCCGCCGTCGCTGCGCGCCACGATGCTGACCGAGCGGATGGTGCGGCCATCCCAGTTGAGCTTTTCGTAGGGGCCGATCATCGTTTCGGCGGGGTCGAACTCGATGTCTTCTAGCGCCGAGTCGTCGCCGATCTCGCGCTTCGAGAGGTTGTTGGCGATGTAGGCGACGGTCTGGGTGCCCAGGTCGTGGATCACCACTTCCACATAGGGGTAGAACAGCGCGGCGATGCCGTCCGCCAGCGGGCGGCAGCGTTCCAGCAGCAGGGGGTTATGCGTGGTCTTGGGCTTGGGCATCGTCGTGGTCGGGTTGGGTCTGTCGGCAGGGGCATGATAGCGGAGGCGCGCAACACGGTTGCATCCGCCGCGACCCTGCCCCTGCAAGGTCAGCGAGCCAGGTGGGCCAGGAAGGCGGATACCCGCTCCAGCCCTTGCTCCAACACGCTGCGGTTGTTGGCGTAGCCGATCCGCACGTAGCCTTCCATGTCCAGCACGCTGCCGGGGGTGAACATCACGCCTTCGCGCTCCAGCAGCCGGGTGCAGAATTCGCGCGAACTCAGTTCGAAGCCGTACTTCAGCAGGGCGGTGGTGCCGGACTTGGGCTTCAGGTAGGAGATGGCGGGCTCTTTGGCCACCCAGCGGTCCAGCACCGCCAGGTTGGTGCGGACGATGTCGCGGTTGCGGGCCAGGATGGCGTCCCGGTGTTCCAGCGCGATGGCGGCGAAGTGGTCGTCCAGCATGCCGACGCTGATGGTGTTGTAGTCGCGGTGGATCGACACCGCCTGGATCAGCTCCACCGGCCCAACGATCCAGCCCAGCCGCAGCCCGGCAAGCGAATAGGCCTTGGACATGCTGCCGGTGCTAATGCCGCGCTCGTACAAGTCGGCGATGGAGGCGGTGTAGCCGTCGCCCTCCTGGTCGATGCCGCGGTACACCTCGTCGCACAGCACGTAGGCGCCGACGTCGGCGGCGATGCGGACGATCTGTTCCAGGAAGGCCCGGTCCATCAGCGAACCGGTCGGGTTGTTGGGGTTGTTGATGGCGATCAGCTTGGTGCCGAGCGTGGCCAGGCGCCGCAGCTCGTCCAGGTCGGGCAGGAAGCCGTTTTCCTCACGCAGCTTGAGGATCTGCACGTCCGCGCCGTAGCTCTCCGGGATCGAATAGTGCTGCTGGTAGGTCGGCAGCACCGAGATCACCCGGTCGCCCGGCTCGACCAGCGTTTCGTAGACCAGCGCGTTGGCACCGATCGCGCCGTGGGTGATGGTGACGTTCTCCTTGCGCTGACCGGTGTACAGCCCGGCCACCAGCGTGCGCAGCCGCTCGGAGCCTTCGATGGCGCCGTAGGTGAGCTTGAGCGGCAACAGCTCGTCGAGGATGGTGTCACGCTTGCCGGCGATGTCCAGCAATTGCGCGACCGTCAGCGATTCGACACAGGTCTCGGCGAGGTTGTAGCGGCATTGGGTCTCGTACTGGTTCATCCAGATTTCGACGCCGAATTCCTTGATCTTCATGGTGGGCACTTTCCGTTTGGGGGGAGGAGGTCAGGCCGCGCGGGCGCGGACAAGGCGGTACAAGTCATGGGCCACGGCGACGTCTTCCAGCCCCAGGCCGATGGAGCGGAAGAACACATGCCGGCGGTAATCCGGCAGCGGCGCGCGGCCGGCGATCAGCTCCGGCAGGTCGCCCAGGATTTGAGCGGCATCCCAGCCATGCTGCTCGGTGGCGATCTGCATCTCGCCGGCGCTGGTCGGCGTGGTGGCGCGGTAGTCGCAATAGACGTCCATGGCCGGCAAGGCGGCGGGCGGGACTTCGTGAGCACGTGGCACGTTGGTGCTGATCGAGGTGATCAGGGCGGGCCGGGTCAGCGTGTCGGGCTGCAGCACCGGCGTGCCGGACGAGGTGCACAGCATGATCACGTCCGCGTCGGCTACCGCGCTGGCGAGATTGCCGTGCAGCGAGACGCGTGGATCGATGGCTTGCAGCCCCTGCCGGATGGACGACGGCTGGCCGGCCAGGTCCGGCGAGTACAGCCGCACGTCCTGCCAGGCCCGCATCGGCAGTACATGCCGCAGGTGCGCCTGGCCGATGCCACCCGTCCCGACCAGGGTTAGCCTGCGGGCGTCGGCGGGTGCCAGCAGGTCGATGGCCAGCGCGGTGGTGCCGGCGGTCCGCTCGGCGGTCAGCCGATAGGCGTCGCACAGCATCAGCGGTTGGCCGTTGTCCATCGACATCAGCAAGGTCCAGGCGGTCACCTTGGCGCCGGTGGCGTTCGGCAAGTAAGGCGACAGCTTGATCCCGAATACCCGCTGCTGCGCCAGGATGCCCAGGTAGCTGATGAAGTCGCCGGACTGGTCCGGAAACAGGCTGAGCAGTTGCGGCGGCTGTACCGCTTGGCCATCGGCCAGCGCCCGGAACATGCGGCGCAGCGCGTGCTGCACGTTCAGGTCGGGCAGCGCATGCAGCACCTGTTGTTCGTCAATCACCAATACGTCTGACTGCATGGCCTGCTTCCCGTTTTTCGACATGTTTTTTATGAACTGTTGAGTCCAATGTAGACTTATTTGTCTATTTTGTCAAAACCAGTCCACGCTCGACGGGATCGCCGCGCCGCCTGTGCGTCGGTAAAGTGAGGGGCAACGGATCGGAAAGGCAGGAACCACAGATGACGGACGGCGTATTGGACATGCAGGCCCTCGCGCAGACCCTGCGCGAGTTCGCCCGCGAACGCGACTGGGAGCAGTTCCACTCTCCCAAGAACCTGGTGATGGCGCTCTCCGGCGAAGCGGGCGAACTGACCGAGCATTTCCAGTGGCTGACCGAGGTGCAAAGCTACCAGCCGGGTGCCGACAAGCTGGACGCTATCGCCCAGGAGCTGGCGGACATCCAGATCTACCTGGTGCGGCTGGCGGACGTGCTGGGCGTGGATCTGTCGGCGGCGGTGCAGAACAAGCTGCGCATCAATCGCGAAAAGTATCCGGCGGAGCAGGTGAGGGGCAGCTCCCGCAAGTACACGGAGTACTGAACGCTGCCGTCGAGGCCGCCCGGCGGTGGGGCGGTGCGACGTTATGCCGCATCGGCGCGGGAGGGGCATTCTTTTAGGATGGCGCCTTCGATGCGGGGCTGATTTCGGCCGCCGTGCCTGTGTTCCTGGAGATTCCCATGCTGCTACGCCGTACCCTGGCCGCCCTGTCCCTTGCCTTGAGCGCCCCAATGGCTTTCGCCCACGTCACCCTGTTGGTCCAGCAGGCACCGGCCGGCAGCGACGTCGACGTGACCGTGAAGGTTCCGCACGGTTGCGAGGGCGCGGCCACCACGGCGCTACGGGTGAGCATTCCGGCGGGCGCTACCAACGTGACCGCCGCCCCCAAACCGGGCTGGACGGTGGACACCGCCTCCGGCAAGTACGCCCAGGCCTACCCGGATGCGCAGGGCAAGCCGGTGAGCGAAGGCGTGCAGGAAGTGCTCTGGACTGGCGGCCGACTACCCGCCACCGAACGCGGCGAATTTACCCTGCGCCTGCATCTGCCGGACCAGCCGGGCGCCACGCTGTACTTCCCGACCGTGCAGGAATGCGAAACGGGCGTGGAGCGCTGGGTGGAAATCCCGGAGGCCGGCAAGTCCCCGGCCGATTACAAATCCCCCGCACCGAAGCTGCTGTTGCTCCCCCGTAGCTGATCGCGGGCGGTCATCCGGACCGCTGCCGGTGCGTTGAGAGGGTTGGCAGGCACTGGGAGCACGTCGTCGGGCGCGTTACAGTGGGGCCTGCCGCCGCCAACCCAGATGACTGCGACCGATGCCCCTGCGCCTGCCCAAGCCCGATTCCTTCCTGCTCGCCATGCTGAGTGCGGTGGTGCTGGCGCTGCTGTTCCCCGCGATCGGCGCCAGCAGCGGGCCGCTTCACCTGGAGAAGATCACCCAGGCTGGCGTGTCGGTGGTGTTCTTCCTGCATGGCGCCGCACTGTCCCGGCAAAGCCTGCACGCCGGGGTGAAGAACTGGCGGCTGCATGTGTTCGTGCAGGCCTGCACCTATCTGCTGTTTCCGCTGATCGGCGTGGCGCTGGTGCTGCTGGGCCGGCCGGTGTTCCCGCCCGACCTGCTGCTCGGGCTGTTCTACTTGTGCGCGCTGTCGTCCACCCTGTCGTCCTCGGTGGCGATGACGGCGATGGCGCACGGCAACGTGGCCGGCGCGATCTTCAACGCCACGCTGTCGAGTCTGTTGGGGATGGTGCTGACGCCCTTCCTGGTCAGCCTGATGGCGAGTACCAGCGGGCACGGCTTGCCCTGGCAGGATGCGGTGGTATCCATCGCGATGCAGTTGATGCTGCCCTTTGGCCTCGGGCAGTTGATGCGGCCGCTGGTGGGCGGCTGGCTGGGGCGGCACAAGCGGCTGGTGCATGTGGTCGACCGCGGGGTGATCGTGCTGATCGTCTACAGCTCGTTCTGCGACTCCACCCAGGCGGGCCTGTGGTCGCATTACCACTGGCAGACGCTCGCCGCGACCGTACTGCTGACCGGCGTTTTGCTGCTGCTGGTGCTGTGGCTCACCACGCTCGCCAGCCGCGCACTGGGTTTTTCTTTGCCGGACGAGATCGCGGCGGTGTTTTGCGGGTCCAAGAAGAGTCTGGCGACCGGCATCCCGATCGCGAAGCTGCTGTTCGGTGCACATCCCTCGCTCGGCCTGATCGTGCTGCCGATCATGTTCTATCACCAGATCCAGCTGCTGGTCTGCACCGTGCTGGCCCGCCGTTACGCGGCCAGGGTGGCGGCCCAAACCGTGTCATAGCCTCCGGCGGAACCGGCGTTTGCACCGTTCGTGGGCCGGAACTTTGCTTGTTTCCTCGTTTGGGAGAAGAATGAGGTTACGGTGACCCCATGAACACCCACATCCTGACCCTGGACATTGCGGGCAATCCCTTCGCCTGGCTCTCGCCATCGGAGGCGGTGCTCTATTACGCTGCCAACAAGGTGGCCTGGGAACTGGGTGACGATGTGATGGTGTTCCACGGCGGCTATTCCCGCGCCGGCCTGCGCTCCGAGATCGTGGTGCGGCCGATCATCGCCATCCTCGGCAGCGAGATCATGGCGCACATGCTACGTGACGAACTGCCGCTGGGCGCCGGCAACGACCTGCTGTTCCGCCGCGACCGCTACACCTGCGCCTACTGCGCGATGCAGTACCCGCGCCACCTGCTGACCCGCGACCATGTGGTGCCGCGCTCCCGTGGCGGCAAGGACACCTGGACCAACTGCGTGACCGCCTGCCGCGCCTGCAACCAGGCCAAGGGCGCCAAGCGGGTGGAGGACTTCCAGCCGCTGGTGTACCTGCCCTACGCACCCAATCGCTTCGAGCACTACATCCTGTCCGGCCGCAACGTGCTGGCGGATCAGCATGAATACCTGGCGGCCAAGCTGCCGAGGCATAGCCGGTTGCGGATGTAACAGATAGGGGAAGGAGCCGCCGCCGGCGGCTCCCGTCAGGCGAAGACCCGCAGGACTACGCTTCGTGGCGCGTCGGGTTCATGCCGATGATGCCGAAGAACTCGCGGCGGGTATCGCTGCTTTCGCGGAAGGCGCCCAGCATGCGGCTGGTCACCATGGTGACGCCGGTCTTATGCACGCCGCGGGTGGTCATGCACTGGTGTACCGCCTGCACCACCACCGCCACTCCCTTGGGCTGCAACACTTCCTGCAGCGCATCGGCGATCTGCACCGTCATCTTTTCCTGGATCTGCAGGCGCTTGGCGTAGGCTTCCACCAGCCGCGCCAGCTTGGAGATGCCGACCACGCGGCGGTCCGGCAGGTAGCCGACGTGCGCCTTGCCGATGATGGGCACCATGTGGTGCTCGCAGTAGCTTTCGAAGCGGATGTCGTTGAGCACGATCATCTCGTCGTAGTTGTTCACCTCTTCGAAGGTACGCGCCAGGATCGCCTTCGGGTCGGCGGTGTAGCCGGCAAAGAATTCCTCATAGGCCCGGACCACGCGGTTCGGCGTGTCCAGCAGGCCCTCGCGGTCCGGATTGTCGCCGGCCCATCGGATCAGGGTGCGAACGGCGGCTTCTGCCTCCTCGCGGCTGGGGCGGTTGGGCAAAGGGGTTCCGGATTCGGCGTTCGCCATGGCAAAGCTTCCTTTCTGATGGAGTCCGGTCTGGTCTGTCAGGTCCGGCCGGAAACAGGAATCAAAGCGCCCGTGACCGCAAATGCTTCGTCGGAAACCAGGAACAGGATCACGTTGGCAATGGCCGACGCCGGTACCCAGCGGCTGAAATCCGCGTTCGGCATGTCCGCCCGGTTCTGCGGCGTGTCGATGATGCTCGGCAACACCGCGTTCACCGTGATGCCACGGTCCTTCAATTCGTCCGCCAGGCTTTCGGTCAGGCGGGCGACGCCAGCCTTGGAGGCAGCATAGGGGCCCATCCCCGCAGCGGCCTTGGCAGCGGCGTTTGCGCCTACATGAACGATGCGTCCACTTCCACGGGCCAGAAGGTGGGGCAGCGCTGCCTTGGAGGCGGATACGGCTGTCATTACATTACGATTGAACATTAGCTCCCAAGTTGCGGGATCGCCATCCTCAAGTCGCTCGTAGGTGAACCCGCCCGCCACGTTCACCAGCGCATCCAGGCTGCCGAACTCGCTGGCGACCGATGCCAGCGCACCGGCGATAGCTTGCGGGCTGGCAAGGTCGACACCGTTCAGTCGCTGCACACGGCTCATGTCCGGCGAAGACAGCAGCGCGGAGGCGGCTTCCGCACCATGCCCGATCAGCGCCACCTGGGCGCCGCGCGCCACGGCCTCCCGCGCCACGGCCTGGCCGAGGTTGCCGAAGCCACCGGTGATGGCGATGACTTTGCCGGAAAGGTTGGACGTACTCATGGTCTGTTCCTTAGAGCTGCGCCGGGCCACGGGAGTGCCCCGGCAGGGAATGAGAGTCGTTACGTTCGCTGACGCGATTGTTCCACAGCGTGGTTCGTAGGTGGTGGAGTCCTTCGACATGCTCAGGCCCGAAGCGATGCGCTGGGGGCATCGCTCTGTTGGGCTTCGCCTATGGCTCAACCCAACCTACGGTTTCGCCTTGGGCGGTCAGCCGGCGATGCGATCCATGAAGCGGGCCATCTCACCATCCAGCACGGAGATGCCGTCGGCGTCATGGGTGGTCAGGGTAACGTCGACCCGATTGTATACATTCTGCCACTCGGGATGGTGGCACATCGTTTCCGCCTTCAGCGCGACCCGCGTCATGAAACCGAAGGCGGCGTTGAAGTCATCGAACACGAACTGGCGCTCGATGGCCTTGCCGTCCGCGCGGCGATGCCAGCCGGGCAGCTGTTGCAACAGCGCGTCGAGCTCGGAGGGGGTAAGCGGCGTGGGCATGGGCGGTCCTTCCTGTCGACGAGGGAGAGGTGCCGGTGCGGGGGGGGTTGGGGGCGGGGGGGGCCCCCGCCCCGCGGGGGGGCCACCGTCCACGGGGGCGGGTTAATGTCTTACGGTTACGCCCCCCCTTCGCGGGTGCCGCGGTTCAGCACCACGTCGCTGTCGGCCAGATCGCCCGCGCCCAGCACCGGCATGGCGGCTAGTTCCTCGTAGTAAGGGGCGAAGTCCGGGGCGGTGGCGTCGAATAGCTGCTGGAAGCTGTCGATCACGAAGTAGGTCTTCTGGAAGGTGTCGATGCGAGAGCGGGTCCGCATGATGCGCTTCAGGTCGAAGGCCACGCGGTTGGGGCTGTTGC
>CBIHQA010000067.1:0-12024 GCA_966211475.1 uncultured Neisseriales bacterium | reverse complement strand
TGGAACTGGACGGAATGGTGAACGGCTCGACCAGAAAGGAACGCACCAGGAACACCACCAGAATGATCGGGAACAGCCCGGCAAACAGGTCGACCCAGTCCGATGGTTTGGCGCCTTCAGCGCGCTTCTTACTGCCAATCCAGCGGTCCGCGGCCCAGACGACGCCGGACACCACCACGAACATCAGCATTGCGAATGCCAGGCTGGTGTAGACGGCAATCAAGCCGAAGATCCCCACCACCAGGGCCAGATAACCGAATTGCACCGCCGCAGGCGCCTCGTTCGTCTCAGTGCGTGCGGCACCGTGTCCCATCCACACGAATACGGCGCCGACCACGCTCGCCACGCTCCATACTGCGGTCCAGTTCATTCGGGCCCCTTGCCTGCTCGTCCTATCGAAAGAAGGACGAAAGAGTTGCAAACATATGCGGTTGGCTATTCGGATTGAGGCTGTATCCACGATCCGATAAAAACGCGTTTCCGAAAACGGTTATCGGTTTCGAAAACGCGGGCTTTTGCTACCTTACTTGTCGCTGACCTTCAGGATGGCGAGGAACGCTTCCTGCGGGATCTCCACATTGCCAACCTGCTTCATCCGTTTCTTACCGGCCTTCTGCTTCTCCAACAGCTTCTTCTTCCGGGTGATGTCGCCGCCGTAACACTTGGCCAGCACGTCCTTACGCATCGCCTTCACGTTCTCGCGCGCAATGATCTGAGCCCCAATGGCCGCCTGCACCGCCACGTCGTACATTTGCCGCGGAATCAGTTCGCGCATCTTGGCCACCAGTTCACGACCACGGTAGACGCTGTTGGCCCGGTGCACGATCAGGGACAACGCATCCACCTTGTCGCCGTTGACCAGCACGTCCAGCTTTACCAAGTCGGATGCCTGGAATTCCTTGAATTCATAATCCAGCGAGGCGTAGCCGCGGCTAACCGACTTGAGCTTGTCGAAGAAGTCCATCACGACTTCGTTCATCGGCAGATCGTAGGTCAGCATTACCTGCCGGCCCATGTACTGCATGTTCCGTTGCACGCCACGCTTCTGGTTGCATAGCGTCATCACGGAACCGACGTAATCCTGGGGTACCAGGATGGTAGCCGTAATGATCGGCTCGCGGATTTCCTCGATCTTGCTGAGGTCAGGCAGCTTGGACGGGTTCTCCACCTCGACCAGCTCCAGGTCCTTCATCAGCACCTGGTACTCCACCGTCGGCGCAGTGGTGATCAGGTCCATGTCAAACTCGCGCTCCAGGCGCTCCTGGACAATTTCCAGATGCAGCAACCCCAGGAAACCACAGCGGAAGCCGAAGCCCAACGCCTGGGACACTTCCGGCTCGAAATGCAGGCTGGCGTCGTTCAGCTGCAGCTTTTCCAGCGAATCGCGCAGTGCTTCATAGTCGTGGCTTTCCACCGGGTAGAGACCGGCGAACACCTGCGATTTCACTTCCTTGAAGCCCGGCAACGGCTCGGCAGCCGGCTTGCCAAAGAGCGTGATGGTGTCGCCAACCTTGGCCGACTTCAGTTCCTTGATGCCGGCGATGACGAAGCCCACTTCACCGGCGGACAACGCGTCGCGCTGCACCGACTTCGGTGTGAATACCCCGACCTGTTCGCACAGATGCTGGGCCTTGGACGACATCAGCAGGATCTTGTCCTTGGGACGCAGCACGCCATCGACTACCCGCACCAGCATCACCACGCCGACATAGTTGTCGAACCAGGAGTCGATGATCAGCGCCTTCAGCGGCCCTTCCGGATCGCCCTGAGGCGGCGGCACCTTGGCGACCACCGTCTCCAGGATGTCCTCGATGCCGATGCCGTTCTTGGCACTGGCCCGCACGGCTTCGTCAGCCTCGATGCCGATGATGTCTTCGATTTCCTGGATCACCCGCTCGGGGTCTGCCGCCGGCAGATCGATCTTGTTCAGGACCGCGACCACCTCCACACCCTGCTCGATCGCGGTGTAGCAGTTGGCAACCGTCTGGGCCTCCACCCCTTGCGAGGCGTCCACCACCAGCAGAGCCCCCTCGCAGGCGGCCAGCGACCGGCTGACCTCATAGGAGAAGTCCACGTGCCCGGGGGTGTCGATCAGGTTCAGGTTATAGACCTGACCATCTCGTGCCTTGTAGGACAGGGCAGCGGTCTGCGCCTTGATGGTGATGCCGCGCTCTTTCTCGATATCCATCGAGTCGAGCACCTGCTCCGACATTTCGCGCAGCTCCAGGCCGCCGCAGAACTGGATGAAACGGTCCGCCAGCGTGGATTTGCCGTGGTCGATGTGCGCGATGATGGAGAAATTGCGAATGTGTTTCATGCCAAGGCTATATCAAGCCGGGCCGACAGAATCGGCGCCAGGGAATCCGGAAAGATGCTTTGCCGCCGACCTGCCCGTCAGCGCAAGAAAAAGGGCACAGCCAGTGTGCCCTTTTCATCAGCGGTAAGCTTAACTAGCGGATTTTAACCGAATTTCGCCAGCCAGGCATTAAGCCGGCTCGGATTCAAATGGTAATGGCACAACTCCTCGTCACCAGCCATCAGGACAGGGATGAGCAGCGCATACTTTTCCTCGAGCTCGTCGTCGTCGTCGATATCGACGATATCCAGCTCCACCCGCGAGCGGAACGGCTCCAGCTCTTCGAGCATCTGGCGGCAGAGGTGGCAGTACTCGCGGATATAGACCGTCAAGGAAGGCCGGCCTACCGCCCTTCCCGACTGCAGAGGCGCGGTGCTCACTTGTCCGCCAACTTGACCGGGATGAACAGATTGCTGTCGTCGCGACGAATCTGCAGCGCCACGCTGGATCCCTTCGGCGCCTTGTCCAGAGCCTGCTGCAATTGGGCAAGTGACCGGATCGGTTCACTTCCCACCCCCAAAATTACGTCCCCTTCCTGCACGCCATAGCGCTGCGCAGGTGACTGTACGGCAGTCACCAGTAAGCCGAATGGCACGTCGAGCTGCTTGCGCTGACGCTCGTTCAACTCTTGGACCGACACGCCAAGGCGGGACAACTGATCCGGCCGACTGCTTGGTGCCGGCTTACGCTCGGCCTGCGGTTTTTCATCGGTCAGTTCGCCCAGCACCACCGTCAGGTCCTTGGCTGCCTTGTTGCGCCATACCTGCACCGGAACCCGCGCCCCTGGCTTGGTCGCCCCCACCATGCGCGGCAGATCGGAGGCGGCCGCAACCGGTTTGCCATCGAAGCGCAGGATTACGTCCCCCGCCTTCAGGCCCGCACGATCCGCGGCCGAGCCCTTCTCGACCTGGGAAACGAGGGCGCCCTGCGCCTTGTCGAGCCCCATGGAATCGGCGATGTCACGGGTCACTTCCTGGATGCCGACACCCAGCTTGCCACGGCTGACCTTACCCCCCGCCTTGAGCTGGTTCACCACATCCATCGCCACGTCGATGGGAATGGCGAACGACAGACCCATGTAACCACCAGAACGGCTGTAGATCTGGGAATTGATGCCCACCACTTCGCCGCGCATGTTGAACAGCGGTCCGCCGGAGTTGCCAGGGTTCACCGCGGCGTCGGTCTGAATGAAGGGCACATAGGTATCGTCGGGCAACGATCGCCCCTTGGCAGAGACGATGCCGGCCGTCACGGTATTTTCCAGGCCGAACGGCTGTCCGATCGCCAGCACCCATTCACCGACCTTCAGTTTCTCGGGGTCGCCGATGGTCACGCGGGGCAGATTGCCGGCTTCAATCTTGAGCAGCGCCACATCGGTACGCTTGTCTGCGCCGATCACCTTGGCCTTGAACTCGCGCTTATCCGTCAGCTTGACGACCACTTCGTCCGCCGCATCAACGACATGCGCGTTGGTCAGGATGTAGCCATCGCCGGAAATGATGAAGCCGGACCCCAGAGAGGAAGCCTGGTATTCGCGTGGCACTGGCGGCGCGAAACGGCGGAAGAACTCGTAGAACGGATCGCCTTCGAACGGTGAGGGCCCCTGCCCCTTCACCGTCTGCGTGGTGCTGATGTTCACCACGGCAGGACTCTGCTTCTCGATCAGTTCGGTGAACTCCGGCAGGCTCGCTGCCGTTGCCCAGAGCGAGGCCAGCAACAACCCCACCGCCATCGACCACATCTTGATGCTACGCATCGCTCCCACTCTTTGTTATTTGTCGTTGCCCATGAAAACACCGCCCTCGGAGAAGCGGTGTCACTATCCGGGCCGACAAACCCGACTTGCATGCTGCCGACCCAACAGGAACCAGGACTGCATCCTGAGCCCCTCCCAGATAAAGGTAGCGCATCCGCCTGAGGTAAGGAAGGCCGACAGCAGACGGACCCTCAATGAAATTGAGGAGCCACGTCTGCTGAATGCTTCTTGTCGAGCCGCGGATATCGCCGTCAGTCGGCGAGCGAAGCCTGTTCCAGCGTCAATTGCCGGACTTGGGCCTGACCGAGAGTGCTTGGCCAAACTGTTGCAAAGCGGCTGCCGGAACATCCCCCAGCACCATCAGCACCCAGTTGCCATCGCTTTCGGAATAGAGATTGGTTTCGCCCTGCCTCGACAACCCCTGCGGAACCTTCGACGGCGTTCCCTGGTTTTCAAGGAATACCGAGACCGAAGCGAGGCCATCGGAGAACAGGTACTGCGAAACCGGACGCGGCTTGCCCGGCAATTGCCGCTTGCCGCCACGTACCAGCCTGTAGCCAGCAGGTAGAAGCCTGCTATCCACATCCAGATCGTCAGCCTTCACCGGGCCATCGTTGCGTTGCCACGAGCCGACCTTATTTGCCCACCGCGGCTTGAACACACTTCGGTCAATCACGCCGCCGATCACCACTTGGGTAAAGGCAATCTGCTCATTCAGCTCCCGCTTCTCGTTGAACGATTGGCTTTTAAGGACCAAACCGGTCGAGGGGTCATAGCAAAAGCGGTATGGGTTGCGCAGACCATCACGCGGCGTCAGCAACAGCATCTGGCAGTCGAGGTCTGCCACCCGATCGACCTCTTGCTTGATGGCGTAATAGTGTTCCATCAAGCCACGAACGTTTTCGGGCAGCACAGTCGGGAAAAAGCGCACGGTCGCCGGAACATCCGCCACGCTGCCGTATTTGGCCGGCGCATAGGAAGTTAGTGTGTTGTTGAGCCGAATGAACTCCTGCGGCGGGCCATCCAGCGCCTCCAGCTTTTCGAAGCTGTTACCACCGTCGAAGACATGCGTAATGCGGGAGGACTGGACGTCGCTCCCGTGCTGATAGACGTAAACACCCGAGAAACTCAGCTGATGCGTCGCCTGGACAATCCGGTTGAGCAGCGTCAACGCATCCTGGTTCGTCAACGACTGACCGGCCGAAGCGGCACTACAGATGGCGAGGGTGAACGCACTGGCGAACCAGCGCCTCATTCGCCAGTCCTTTCCACCCCGTCAAACTTGACCTGCTGGGTGGCTGCGCCATTCACCGCCAACCGCCCGTTGGTCTGTTCAGCAAACTGCTGGTGAGCGGCCAGATACGGACGCATGTCTACCGTGCCGGAAGCAGCCTGCGCGACAACGGCCGGTTCGTTGACCGCCTGTCGCTGGTGCCAGCCCATCCAGCCCATGGTGGAAACCGCCGCTACCGAGGCAGCTGCCGAGAGCGCCACCCAGGTCTTGCGCTGCGGCAGCAACGCTACCCGTCGGCGGAACGGAGCGACCACGGTCGGCTCCTGATCGAGCCGTTCCGCTACCTGACTGCGAACATTGCAGTCGAGCGGCCCCGCGTTTCGGAGCGCGTCCCGGATCAAGTGGTAGGAGTGCCACGCATCCGCGGCATCCGGGTTGTGTCGCAGCGATTGCAATACGGAGGCCTCCTCCGCCTGCGACAACTCGCCGTCCATCAGGGCAGAAATGCGCTCGTTCATCCCACTCACCATCTTCTGTCGTTGTATTGGTTATCTAGCAGCGGCTTCAATTCGGTCGCAATGGCCTCTCGTGCCCTGAATATGCGCGACCGTACCGTGCCGATGGGACACCCCATTACCTGGGCGATGTCCTCGTAGCTCAGGCCCTCCATTTCCCTGAGCGTGATTGCAACCCGCAGTTCTTCGGGCAAGCTCTCTACCACCTTGTTGACCGTATTGACAATCTGTTTGTTGGCCAGTTCCGTCTCAGGGGTGCTGAGATCGGGTAATTGTTCGGCCATGTCCAGCGTTTCGGAATCCTCGGTCTCTATCGAACTCGAGGTCACGTCCGCTCGTCGCCCGGTGGACATCAGATAGTTCTTCGCCGTATTGATGGCGATCCGGTACAACCAGGTGTAGAACGCGCTATCCCCACGAAACCCCGGCAACGCCCGATAGGCCTTGATGAAGGCCTCCTGGGTGACATCCTGGATTTCGTCCTGATCGCGCACGAAGCGCGACAACAACCTCGCCAACTTGCGCTGGTACTTGCCGACCAGCAGATCGAAGGCTCGCTTGTCCCCCCGCTGCACGCGCTCGACCAGTTTCTGATCGACTTCGCGATCGCTCATTCACACCGTCCCTGAAATGCTCAGCTAATTCTAATATTGGGCCGCCACGGGTAGCCGCAAGGCTGGAGGTACGTCAAATCGCCCCATCGCCAGAATGCGATCACCCGCGCCACTGACCTCGAAAAACGTACAGAAGTTCCCGAGGCAATCATCAAATCTTGCGAATTGTTTGCGTGCACACCTGGCCAACATCGTTATCTGCAGCGGCGCGCGTTACTCCGCAGAGCGACGTCAGCTGCAAGCCCCATCTATGCAACAAGCGGGGCCGTCGCCTCTGCTACACTTTGCGGCAACCCGTTCCTTCCGCGACCGCGCTCAGGCGCGCAATGTAAATCATGCACTTTGACATTCTGATCATCGGCAGTGGACTTGCCGGCCAATCGCTGGCCCTGAGGCTGGCGGAAACCCGCAAAGTCGCACTGATCACCAAGGGCGAATTGCTCGACGGCGCCAGCAACTGGGCCCAGGGCGGGATTGCAGCCGTCCTGGCCGATGACGATTCGATCGAGGCCCACATACAGGATACGCTGGTTGCAGGCGGCGGCTTGTGCGATGCCACCTCCACGCGCTTCATCGTCGAAAATGCGCGACGCAATATCGAATGGTTGATCAAGCAGGGCGTACCGTTCACGCCGGATGCCAATCAGCCGATCGGATTCCACCTGACCCGAGAAGGTGGGCACAGCCACCGTCGGATCATTCATGCGGCGGATGCGACCGGCCACGCAGTGCAAACGACATTGTCGGAGCGTGTCCGCGCCAATCCCAACATTTCCGTCTTCGAGCACTTCGTGGCGATCGATCTGATCACCACACAGAAACTCGGGTTGGGAGAACCCCGGGTGCTTGGCGCCTATTTCCTGGACCGCCGCAGCGATGCCGTCCATACCCTGACGGCTGATTTCACGGTACTCGCGACGGGCGGGACCGGCAAGGTTTACCTCTATACCACCAATCCGGATACCGCAACCGGCGACGGGATCGCGATGGGTTGGCGTGCCGGTTGCCGGGTGGCGAACATGGAGTTCATCCAGTTCCACCCGACCTGCCTGTACCACCCGCAAGCCAAGTCCTTCCTGATTACAGAAGCCGTGCGGGGCGAAGGGGGCTTGCTGCGCTTGCCGAATGGGCACCGCTTCATGCCCGATCACGATCCGCGCGCGGAGTTGGCCCCGCGGGACACCGTGGCCCGTTCCATCGACTTCGAGATGAAGCGCCACGGCCTGGATTGTGTCTACCTGGACATCACCCACAAGGGACGGGACTTCATCCGGGAACACTTCCCGACCATCCACGCCCGTTGCCTAGAGTTGGGTATCGACATCGCACGCGATCCGATCCCGGTCGTGCCCGCGGCGCACTACACCTGCGGCGGCTTGATGATCGACCTGCGGGGCCGTACCGACGTGCCTTACCTGTATGCCGCCGGAGAGGTCTCCTTCACCGGTCTGCACGGGGCGAACCGGTTGGCCAGCAATTCGCTACTGGAATGCCTGGTCATCGCGGAAAGTGCGGCGCAAGACATCCTGAGTCGCGACATTCCGCCGGCTGTTCCGGTGCCGGACTGGGACGAGAGCCGCGTGACCGACGCAGACGAAGAAGTGGTGATCTCGCACAACTGGAGCGAGCTGCGGCACGCCATGTGGGACTACGTTGGCATCGTCCGCACCAGCAAGCGGCTGGAGCGGGCACAGCATCGGATCCAGCTCCTGACGCAGGAAATCAACGACTACTACCGTCACTTCCGGGTGAGCAACGACCTGATCGAGCTGCGTAATCTGGTCCTGACAGCCGACCTGATCGTGCGCAGCGCCATGCTGCGTCATGAAAGCCGCGGGCTGCACTACAGTCGCGACTATCCCTCCTTGCTGGAGACGCCTGCCAATACCGTGCTGACGCCGCCCACAAAGGGATAGGTACAGCGAGACAAGCCTGGATGGCGGGACGCATCCCGTTATCCAGGCGCATTCCTCCTGCTGTCGACTTGCCCACGGTCACGCTGCCAGCGGCGATGAGCCAGCCCTCCTCTGTCCGAGCCTGACGCTGGCAACCCTTGGCCCAGGCGCCTCTCCGCCGCCCCTTCCTTTACCCAAGTCCCTGTTTCCGCTATCATTTCGCTTTGCCGGAAAGGACCCCCCGATGCGCGTCATTCGTCAAGCCCTCACCTTCGACGACGTCCTGCTTGTCCCGGCGCACTCCGCAGTGCTGCCGCGCGATGTATCCCTGAAAACCCGCCTCACCCGCTCCATCGAATTGAACATTCCGCTGCTGTCCGCCGCCATGGACACGGTAACCGAAGCCCGCCTGGCCATTGCGCTGGCTCAGGAAGGCGGCATCGGCATCGTTCACAAGAATATGTCGGCCGAAAAGCAGGCCAAGGAAGTCTCCAAGGTCAAGCGCTTCGAAAGCGGCGTGGTCAAGGATCCGATCACCATCCCGCCGACGCTGACGGTGAAAGAAGTGCTGCACCTCACCCGCCAGCATAAGATCTCCGGCCTGCCGGTGGTCGACAATGGCAAGGTGGTCGGCATCGTCACCAACCGCGACCTGCGCTTCGAAAGCCGCCTGGGCGAGCCGATCTCCAGCATCATGACCCCGCGCGAGCGCCTGATCACCGTGCGTGAAGGTGCCAGCCGCGAAGAGGCGATGGGCCTGATGCACCGCCACCGCCTGGAGCGCGTGCTGGTGGTCATCGATGCCTTCGAGCTGAAGGGGCTGATTACCGTCAAGGACATCCTCAAGCAATCCGAGCATCCGCTGGCTTGCAAGGATGAACTGGGGCGCCTGCGTGTCGGTGCCGCCGTCGGCGTGGCTGGCGGGACAGAAGAACGTGTCACCCTGCTGGTCGAGGCCGGTGTGGACGTGGTGGTTGTGGATACCGCCCACGGCCACTCCGACGGCGTGCTCAAGCGCGTCGAATGGGTGAAGAAGACCTTCCCGCAGGTGCAGGTCATCGGCGGCAACATCGCCACCGGTACGGCGGCCCGCGCACTAGCCGATCATGGTGCCGATGCGGTGAAAGTGGGCATCGGCCCCGGCTCCATCTGCACCACCCGTATCGTCGCCGGTGTCGGCGTGCCGCAAGTGACCGCCATCGACATGGTGGCCGAAGCCCTGGCCGGTCGTATACCGCTGATCGCAGACGGCGGCATCCGCTTCTCGGGCGACATCGGCAAGGCGATTGCCGCAGGGGCCGACTGCGTGATGCTGGGTGGCTTGTTCGCCGGTACGGAAGAAGCACCGGGCGAAACCGAGCTGTATCAAGGACGCTCCTACAAGTCCTACCGGGGCATGGGCTCGCTAGGCGCGATGCAGCAAGGTTCCAGCGACCGCTACTTCCAGGACAATGTGAACAACGCCGACAAGCTGGTGCCGGAAGGCGTGGAAGGCCGCGTCCCCTACAAGGGTCCGGTCAGCGCGGTCATCCATCAACTGATGGGGGGCCTGCGCTCCAGCATGGGCTACCTGGGCTGCCGCTCCATCGAAGAGGTGAAGACCAAGGCCGAGTTCGTGCAGATCACTTCTGCCGGTGTTCGCGAAAGCCATGTGCACGACGTGCAAATCACCAAGGAAGCGCCGAACTATCACGTCGACTGACGCGTGACCGGTCGCAGCAAAAAGGGGTACCCGTGGGTACCCCTTTTTGCTTTTTCAGCATCCCACTTCGGGTTGCTACCTTCGTTGTCTCACTTGCTCGAACAGACATACCGCTGCGGCCGCGCCTACGTTCAGCGACTCCACCGCACCCGGCATCGGGATCAGCACCTTTTGCGTCGCAACTGACATGACGGGAGCGGAAACCCCAGCCCCTTCGCTGCCGAACACCCAGGCGCTAGGCCCTCGCAGATCGAGATCGTAGAGGCCGATCGCTCCATCAAGCGCCGTCGCAAGCACCGTCCCTTGAAATGCAGAGAGGCATTCAACCAGATCGGTGTGCGCACGGACAGTCAGCGCAAAATGCGCCCCCATTCCTGCGCGCAGCACCTTGGGAGACCACGGGTCCGCGCAATCGGTCGACAGCCACGCTTCCTGAATGCCCGCGGCGGCGGCAGTCCGTAACAGAGTGCCAACATTGCCGGGGTCCTGTACGCCGTCGAGGGCGAGCACCGCCGTCGGCTTTGCGGTAGCAGATGTGGATTTCGGTACGTTCCAGACTGCCAGAATGCCGCTCGGGGAAGCCAAGTCCGTCAACTCCCCGAACAAGCCGTCGGCCAGGATCCAGGAGGGCACCTCAGGGCAACGGGCTCGCAGCGACGCAACCTCGCTCGATTCGAGACCGTGCTCGGAAAGAATCAGCTCATTGAGGCGTGCGCCGGCGTCCAGCGCGGCCGCAATCAGGTGCGGGCCGTCCAGCAGCGTCACACCCGCCTGATGGCGGGTACGGGCGTGGGTCGCCAGCTTGCGAAACTGCTTGAACCTTGGATTCGCCGCGGACCGGATGACCAGATCGCTCACTGGGCAGGCCCCGGCGTCGCGCTGAGCGCAGCCAATGCGGCCAGGGACAGCGCCTTGAAGCGTTGGTAGCGGGTCTGGTCCAGGCTTGGCAACACGCTCCCGCCATCGGCGTAGACAATGCCGAGCGGCCGGTTGTGCAAGTGCAGCGACATCACGAAAAAGTCCTGATCAGCGAGGCCCTGCAAGGCATCCGGCAGCAAGGCTCCGACGGCCGGCCGGTTGGTTGCGGCGCAGGCAAGACTCTGGGTCTTGGTCAGCAAGCGTGCAAACAAGGGGATTTCCTCGGGTGCACGATTCCAGCCCCGTAAAGCATGGTCGCTTGGCAAGCCGGCCATCATCGATGCCCGTGCGGCGCCCTCCCCGCAAGCAAGGAACCCCAGGCGCTGCAGCCCCAGCCCCAGTCGCAGGCCTCGGAACAGGAGCGTCATGACCTGCTCGGCCTCCAGCCCCCGACCGATGGCGGCACGCAGTTGCCGAGAAGCCATCTGCAATGCTTCGTCGTCCATGCCGTCGCCCTGCGTCGCCAACCCTGCCTCATCCGGCAGTGGTTCCGGTGGCCAACGCCCGGGTCGCATCGCCAGCCATCGCGCAGCGGGGGGCCAAGGGGCATCCGTCTGCCTTGCCTGTCTCAGCGACAACTCGACAATACGGCGCCATGTATCGTCAGCCGGCTGGTGCAAGAAGTCCGCCAATTCCCGGACCGCTCCGTGCAGCGTTTCTCCGTGCCAACCCGACATCGCTTCGCGGGCAATCCGACGAGCGAGTTCGATCGATACGACGCGAGGCCCTTCCCCCTGCGAATCCTCCACCAGCGCCCGCAGCAGGCTTGGCAGTTTCCAGGCATCCCCGATGGCGGTCATCAGTTCGGCATAGGTGGCGCCCAGCCGATGCCGTTGCCGGTCCGGGTCCTTCACCAGGTCGCTCTGCCGGGTGAACAAGGTCAGTTCCGGCACGGCCTTGGGATGCGACCACAACAACAGCAGCTCCACGACATCGTGTAGCAGCGTGGCAATCGTCACCTCCTCCGCCCGGTTATCCAGCCGGACACGCACGATCTCCCGTTGCAGCACCGCAGACAGCTGAATGGCAGACCA
>CBIHQA010000066.1:0-12059 GCA_966211475.1 uncultured Neisseriales bacterium | reverse complement strand
GACCTCTGGCAGACCGCCAAGCCCTTCCTGCAGCGCTGGATGAACGAGCAGATCGGCTGGCGCGGACTGCTGCGTACCCTCAAGCACGAGGTGCCGCACTGGGCGACCGCCATCCCGCAATGGCCGCGCAAGCTGGACCGGCTGCTGTCCAACGACCACAGCAAGATGCTGACCGATGCCTATCTGCACATGGCGCGGGAGCAGCGCCGGCAGACCTGGTTGCTGGCGTGCGTGCTGGTTGCGCTGGCCGGGCTACTGGTCGCCCAGCTCCTTCGCTAGGCCTGCCCGCTCACGGATACGCCGGATAGTTGTTCGGTATCTTGAAGTCTTCCCGCAGGATGTGCCCGACCGGAATCTTCCGTTCCGAATTGACGAACCAGCGGTTGTAGATGCCGGTGATCTCGCCGCTCAGGAACAAGTCGGTCAGGCTGCGGTTGACCTCTTTCAGCAGCTCGGTGTCGCCCTTGCGCACCATCAGCCCGTAGGGCTCGACCGACAGGTATTCGTTCAGGAACACGTACTCCTCCGCCCCGGCCTTGCTGTGGGCGGCCTTGTCGGCCAGCAGGATGTCGTCGTAACCGATGCCATCCACCTTGCCCTGCTCCAGCAACGCCCAGGCTTCGTCCAGCCCCTTGGCGGGCACGATGCGGTAATTCAGCTCCTTGTCGCGCGACAGGCCGGTGACCAGCTTCTCGCCCGTGGTCGAGCCGATCACGGCGACCGCCTTGCCCTTGAGGTCGGCCACCGAGTGATAGCCCTTGGACTTGTCGGTGATCACCCGCGTACCGGCGACGAAGATGGTGTGGGTGAAGCCGTACTTCTGCTGTCGTTCCCGGGTATTGGTGGTGTCGGCGCACAGCAGGTCCACCTTGCCGGCGTCGGTGAGGCTGAAGCGGGTCTTGCCGTCCACCGCCACCCAGTTGATGGCCACCGGGCCGCCCGCCTTCTTCGCCAGGTCCTGCACCACCCGCTTGCACAGGTCGATGGCGTAGCCCACGGGCTGCTTGTTGGCATCCAGGAAGGAGAACGGCACTTCGCCCGGCCAATGGCCAAGCTGAATCTGGCGGGTGCTCAGGATACGGTCCAGCGTGGCATCAGCCAGCGCTGGTCCGGACAGCAGGATCGTGCTCAGCAGCAAGGGGAGGCAGGGGCGAGACAGGCGCATGGTCGGGGTCTCCAGTGGGGGACCCCGATTTAAGCGGACTGGAACGGCGTTTGAAAACCGTTCTATTACGGATCGATGGCCAACAGGTTACGCGACGCTGGGGGCATCCAGCATCAGGGTGGCCACCACTTCATTGCCACGGCCCAGGTATTCCAGCGTCTGGAAGGACAACTGCTTGGCCAGCGCAATGCCGCGACCGTGCGAGTCGAAGGCCCGCGCCGGGTCCAGCTCGGTGTACTTCTGCCAGTCGAAGCCAGGCCCCTCGTCGGCGATCGACAGCATGATCTTTTCCGGATAGCGGGTGAAGCGCACCACCACCCGCTTGTCGCGGTTGTCCGGCTGCGCCAGCCGGCGGTCCACTTCCTGCGCCCAGCGGCCGCTGGCCATCAACTGCGTCTTTTCCTCGTAGCCGATGCCCAGGTTGCCATGCTCGATCGCGTTGATCAGCAGCTCCGCCAGGCCCAGGGCCACCACCGAGGAGTTTGGACAGATATTGGCGAGCGCCGCCGCCAGCCGCCGTGCTTCCGGCAGGGACCGCACATGGAAGGTGCCATCCGCCAGCAGGTCGAGCATCGCCTTCTGCTCTTCCATCTGCTGGATGATGGCGAGCTGCGACATGCGGTCGGCTAGCGCGGTGCGGATCACCGTCAGCAGGACGTCGCTTTCGAACGGCTTGGTCAGGTAGTAATAGGCGCCCAGCCGCAGGCCTTCCAGCACTTGCTCCTTGGCGGCCGCTGCGGTCTGCATGATCACCGGCAGCGTCTTGAGCATCGGGTCGGCCTTGATGTTGGCCAACACCTGCATGCCGTCCATGCGCGGCATCATGCGGTCGAGCACCACTAGGTCGTAGCGCCCCGGGTTGGATTGCAGCTTCTGCCAGGCCTCATCGCCGTCCACGGCAGTGTCGATCTCGCAGTCGACCTCTTCGAGGTACTCGCAGATGATTTCGAGGTTGAACGGCTCGTCGTCGACGACCAGCAGCACAGGTTTGTGCATGTATCGGATGCTCCGCACAGCAGGACTCATGTTTCCGAAAGCAAATGCGCTGTTCGAAAACCATTCTTCGTCGGATCACGGGGCAAGGCCCCGTCAACGCGACATGCTAGCAACTGCTTCTGTTCGCAATATTTCAGCCCCTTGCGTCAACGGGCCGAACAGGGTTCTGCAACAGCGGTCGCCGTTGAACGTCGGGGCCGGATGAGGTGCACCCACCATCTGGCCGGGATTCTACCCCTGCTCAGACGGTTTTTCCCGACAGGCGCCTGCCTGCTTGCTTCCATGGGGTGCATGTCGGCCACCGCCACGGCGCACCCTGTCCCAATATAGCGACCGCCACTTGAAAAGAAAATGACTGGCTTGCCAATTGGCGCGGCCACACCTTAAGCTGCGCCGCTGGTGTCACCGTCAGCCAAGACGGGCACCCTCGGCCGCAGGCCGCTTTCCAGCCCATGTACTCGATCTCTTTCCTCGCCCATCCGCCGCCAGCCAGCCGGGTGCCGCGCTACTTCGCGTGGGCCTGGGCAGGGGTACTGCTGGTCGCCGGCTGGTTCCCCTTCAGCGGTTGGGAGGATACCGGCGTCCCGCTGTTTGCCTTCCTGACCTACGACTGGCCGTACTATTTCTCCCGCTTTGACTTCGGACTGAACATCGCCGCCTTCGTGCCGCTGGGTGCCACCATCTGGCTCGACCGGCGGCGGCGCGGCGGCATCCGGGGTTGGTTGATCGCCGTAATCCTGGGTGGGCTGCTCAGTCTGCTGATCGAGCTGGTGCAGGTTTACCTGCCAGGGCGGGATGCCTCCAAGGTGGATCTGCTGGCCAATACGCTGGGCGCCGCCGTCGGGGCCGCGCTGGCTGCCGTGTGGCGCAAGCTGCCGTTCGCACCGGCTCTGGCGCGTTTGCGGCATCGCCTGTTCGTTAATGGCGCGGTGGCGGACCTGGGCCTGGTGCTGCTGCTGGTCTGGCTGCTGGCGCAGATCAACCCGGCGTTGCCGCTGTTCGGCGTGGTGGTGAAGCCGGTCGGGTTGCCGCAACCGTTCGAATCCCCGCTGCAGGATCCGGCGCTGTTCCTGCGCCTGCTGGAAATCGGTGGCGCGACCCTGCATTTCCTGAACGTCGGCATGTTCCTGGCGACCCTGCTGCGCATCCACCAGCACCCATTGCGCGCCATGGCGTTATTGGCGGTATCAGCTTTGCTGATCAAGCTGCTGATGGCCGGTATGCTGCTCAACCCGGGCGATTTCTTCAGCTGGCTCAATCTCAACGTACTGGCGGCTCAGCTGATCGGCTGGCTGCTGCTGGCGGCGGTGTGCCGGCTGCACCGCAGATGGCTGGCGTTGCTCGGCATCCTCACCATGGTCGCCAGCGAGGCGGTGAGCTACTTCTGGCCGCTCAACGCCAATCCCATCGCCATGCTGGAGCTGTTCCGCTGGTCGCTCGGCCATCTCCAGAACTTCAGCGCGGTGGCCAGCCTGGCCGCCGATGCCTGGCCGCTCGGCACACTGATCTACTTTGCGCTATACCTACGTTTCCACGGTCGAGAAGAATAGCGGTATGCCGTGAGACGGGAGCCATCCGCACCGCGTCATCAGTAAAGATGAACGGGCGGATCAGATATTGCGATTGGCGGCCTCCGTCACGCCCCTTGGATAATCGAAACATGCCCGCCCGTCAGAGGGGCAGTCGAAACGAGGAGAGACGGTATGGACAGCTTGTGGCGCCTTTACGCCTGGTCGGAGCGCACCTTCTGGAACAGCCTGAGCAAGAAGCTGGCAAGCGTGCTGCTGGTGCTGGTGTTCCAGGTGGGCCTGTTGTGCACCCTCTATGCCGCCATCGGTGATGCCCGCCAAGCGCTGGCCGACGCCCATCTGCCACCCGACACGCTCCGTGCCGTGCAGGACCGCCTGGATGTCACCCGATACTGGGGCTGGGCGATGTTCGTGCTCGGCACGCTGTTCCTGCTGTTCCAGGTCTGGTATCTGCGCCGCCTGATCGTGCGGCCGCTCAACCGGGTCATCCAGATGTTCAACGACCTGGGCGCCGGCGAAGGCGACCTGTCGCGGCATATCCCCGCCTCCAGCTACGACGAGCTGCGCGACCTGGCCGAATCCGGCAACCGCTTCCTAGAGAAGCTGCGGCACATCATCGAAGAAGTCCGCAATGGTGTGCTGCGCATCGGCATTTCCTCCGCTACCGCCGACCGCAACATCCAGCTCACCGCCAAGAATGCGGACGTGCAGAACCGCCTGGCCGACCAGATCTACGCATCCAGCAACGCCGCCACCGAGACGGTCAACGACGTGGCGCATGTCACCCAGTCCATCTCCGACACCAATGCGGGTAACTTCCAGAAGGCCCAGGCCTCCTTTGCCGAGCTGGTCGACGTCACCCGCCGCATCAACGCGATCAACGAGAAAGTCGGCCGCTTCAACCACACGGTGGAAAACCTGTCGGAGAGCACAGAGAGCATCCGCCGCATCGTCGAGCTGATCAAATCCGTCTCCGATCAGACCAACCTGCTGGCGCTGAATGCCGCCATCGAGGCCGCCCGTGCCGGCGAGGCCGGTCGCGGCTTCGCGGTGGTGGCGGACGAAGTACGCAGCCTGGCGGTGAAGACCCGGGGCGCCACCGAAGAAATCGCGCAGAACGTCGACAAGGTGATCGCGCTGGTTGCCAATACTCGCGCAGAAACGGAGGAGATCCACCACGACGCGGCGATCACGCGCGAGGTGGTGGACGTGTCGTCGAAGAACTTCGAATCCATCATCCACGACTACGAAGTCACCAGCCAGCAACTCAAGGACATTGCCGGGCGCGTGGAGCAGTTCTCGGAGGTGAACCAGGCGATCTACCAGACCGTGACGGAAATCCACGACGGCACGCAGGCGATCACCGTGCAGATGGATGCTTCGCGCGGCGCCTCGCACGACCTCACGCTGTCGGCGTCTTCCGTGCAGGCGTTGGTGTCGAAATTCCGCATCGGGCAAGGCCATCTGGACCACGCGATCAGACTGGTCCATGACACGCGCGACGATCTGCAGCGGCGCTTCCAGCAATGGGCTGATCAAGGGGCCAACCTGTTCGACCAGGCTTACCAGCCTATTCCGGGCTCCAATCCGACCCGCTACCGCACTGCTTACGACAGCCGCTTCGACGCCAGCATCCAGGACATCTACGACGCGCTGATCAAGCAGGTACCCGGCGGCGTATTCGGCCTTTGCTTCGACAACAAGGGCTACGCGCCGACCCACAACAGCTGGTATTCCAAGCCACCGACTGGCGACTACCAAACCGACTTGGTTGGCAGCCGCGACAAGCGCATCTTCCAGGAGCAGGGCATCCAGAACATCGCCCGCAACACCCTGCCCCTGCTGCTACAAACCTATGCCCGCGACACCGGCGAAGTGCTGGGCACCATCTCCGCGCCTATCTACATCGGCGGCCGCCATTGGGGCTCGCTGGCGATCGGCTTCAAGCCGGAGGCGATGCTGTAGCTCGGCGCGGCGTGGAGGATAACGCTACCGGACGCTGCTTCCGCTTCCAGCGTAATACCCGCCACGTCAGCAGCAGCAACAGCACCAAGCCATAGGCGAAGGGAGTGCGCACGTCCGCCTTCACCAACCACCAGTAATGCAGCACCCCCAGCGTCGGCGCCACATAGGCCAGCCGGTGCAACTTCTGCCAACGCCGCCCCAGCTTGCGCATCGCCCACTGAGTGGAGGTCAGCGCCAACGGCAACAACAGCAGCCAGGCACTGAACCCCACCGTGATGAACGGCCGCTTGGCGATGTCCTTGACAATGCCCGACCAGTCGAAGAACTGATCCAGCCACAGATAAGTCGACAGGTGCAGGCAGGCGTAGAAGAAGGCGAACAGCCCCAGCAAGCGGCGCACCCGGATCAGCGCCGGCCAGTTCAGGCGGATACGCAGCGGGCTGATGCTCAATGTCGCCAGCAGCCACACCAGCGTCCAGGTACCGGTCGACCGGGTGATGAACTCGATCGGGTTGGCCGTCAGCAGCAGGGTGCCACGGCTCATGTCGCTGTAGAAAAACCACAGCAGGCGCCCCAGCGGTGCCAGGCACACCAGCCACAGGACCAGCTTCAGGCGCACCACCGGATCGGCAAGCAAACGTCGCATCACCGTGTCCTCAGTAGTAGCGCCGCAGGTCCATCCCGGCGTACAGCGACGCCACCTGGTCTGCATAGCCATTGAACTTGAGCGTCGGCCGCTTGAAGAACTCGCCGATGCGCCGCTCGGTCTTCTGGCTCCAGCGCGGGTGGTCCACTTCCGGGTTCACGTTGGAATAGAAGCCATATTCGCGGGCATTGGCGATGTTCCAGGTGGTCGGCGGCTGCTTTTCCACCAGCCGGATCTTCACGATCGACTTGATGCTCTTGAAGCCGTACTTCCACGGCACCACCAGCCGGATCGGCGCGCCGTTCTGGTTCGGCAGCACGTCGCCGTACAGTCCGACTGCCAGGATGGTCAGCGGATGCATCGCCTCGTCCATCCGCAGCCCTTCCACGTAGGGCCACTCCAGCACGGCCTCTTGCTGGCCGATCATCTCGCCGGGACGGTTCAAGGTCTCAAAGGCGACGAACTTCGCCTTGCCGGTCGGCTCCACCTGCTTCAACAGGCTGGCCAGCGGGAAGCCGACCCAGGGGATCACCATCGACCAGCCTTCGACGCAGCGCAGCCGGTAGATGCGTTCTTCCAGCGGAAACGCCTTGATCAGGTCGTCGATGGCCCAGGTCTTCGGCTTGCCGACCTCGCCGCCGACCTCCACCGTCCACGGACGGGTCTTCAGGCGATGCGCTTCCTGCGCCGGGTCTTCCTTGCCGGTGCCGAACTCGTAGAAATTGTTGTAGCCGGTGATTTCGCGCAGCGCGTTCGGCGCATCGCTGGCGGACAGCGGGCTTTTCGCCGCCTTGGGCAAGGCGGCGCTCGCCATTTCAGGCAACAGGCCGCTGCCGGCCAGCAGCAGTCCACCAGCCGCCTTGATCCAGGCGCGGCGCTGCTCGAACAGGGTACGGTCGGTGATTTCCGACGGCAGGATGTCGGAAGGATGACGAATCAACATGGGGAAACTCCACGTACGGGTCGGGTCGATGCACCTTGGTCGTTCGAACCCACCGAATCGTTACAGTTTCCCCTCAACGGCCTGACCGGTCGATTTATTCCGGCAGACGGCAAGTTGATGGAGACGGGTTGATTACGCCTCGTCCGCCAGCGCGGCCAACTGTTCGGTCTGATGTTCCGCCAGCAGCGCGTCGGTCAGCTCGGTCAGGTCGCCGTCCATGATGTAGTCGAGCTTGTACAACGTCAGGTTGATACGGTGGTCGGTCATCCGGCCCTGCGGGAAGTTGTAGGTGCGAATGCGCTCGGAGCGGTCGCCGGAGCCGATCAGACTCTTGCGGGTCGCCGCCTCCTTGGCCTGCCGCTCACGCACTTCCTTGTCCTTGATACGGGCCGACAGCACCGCCAGCGCGCGCGCCTTGTTCTTGTGCTGGGAACGGTCGTCCTGGCACTCCACCACGATGCCGGTCGGCAGGTGGGTCACCCGCACCGCGGAATCGGTCTTGTTGATGTGCTGGCCGCCCGCACCGCTCGCCCGGAAGGTGTCGATGCGCAGGTCGGCCGGGTTGATCTCCACCTCTTCCATCTCGTCCGCTTCCGGCATCACCGCCACGGTACAGGCGGAGGTGTGGATGCGGCCCTGCGCCTCGGTTTCCGGTACACGCTGCACGCGGTGTCCGCCGGATTCGAACTTCAGCTTGGAATACGCCCCGTAACCCACGATACGCGCGATCACTTCCTTGTAACCGCCCAAGTCCGATTCGCTGGCGGACATTACTTCCACCTGCCAGCGATTGCGCTCGGCAAATCGCGTGTACATCCGGAACAGGTCGCCGGCGAACAGCGCCGATTCATCGCCGCCCGTGCCGGCGCGGATTTCCAGGAACACATTGCGCTCGTCGTTGGGGTCCTTCGGCAGCAGCGCCTTCTGCAGCTCATCCTCGATCTGCGTCAGCGCCTCCTTGCCGGTCTTCAGTTCCTCCTCGGCCAGCTCGCGCATATCCGGGTCGTCGAGCATCTGCTGGGCCGTCGCCAGGTCAGCCTCGGTCTGCTTGAAGCGGTCGTAGAGTTCCACCACCGGCGTCAGCTCGGCATGTTCGCGGGTGAGCTTGCGGTACTGGTCCATGTCCGCCGTCGCGTTTTCGCTGGCCAGCAGGAGGTTCACCTCTTCCAGCCGGTCGGCGAGTTGGGCGAGCTTGGAAACAATCGTGGGTTTCATCGGAATAGGTCCGGTCAAAAACGGAAGCATCGCGCCAGAGCGCGATCTTAGAACGATGCGGAGGGAAGGCCCGCTAATGCGGGTCGTTGAAGCGGTAGAGGCGGGCGAGCAGACGAACCAGCTCTTCCCGTTCGGGGCGCGACGCCTGCTGCAAGGCATGCGTCGGTTCATGCAGGAACTTGTTGGTCAGCGCACCGGCGAAATGCTCCAGCACCGCCTGCGGGTCTTCACCCTGCGACAGCCGGCGTAGCGCCCGCTCCAGCTCATTCCGCTTTACCCGATCGCCGTGGTCGCGCAGCGCCCGAATGGTCGGCACGATCTCGCGGCTGTCCAGCCAGTGCATGAACTCCGACACATGCGTGTCGATGATCGCTTCGGCATGTTCCACGGCAGTCTGACGGGCATCCAGGCCGTCACGCACGATGGTGGCCAGATCATCCACCGTATACAGGAACACATCGTTCAGCCGTGCGATCTCCGGCTCGATGTCGCGCGGTACTGCCAGATCCACCATGAACACGGGCCGATGCTTGCGCTGCTTGATCACCCTTTCCATCAGCCCCTTGCCCAGAATCGGCAGGGGGCTGGCCGTACAGGAAACGACGATGTCGAACTGATGAAGCAGTTCCGGCAGTTCCGGTAGCGTCACCGCCTCGGCATGGAAGCGGTGGGCCAACGCCTCGCCCCGCTCCCGCGTCCGGTTGGCAATCACGATCCGGCGCGGATGCTGCGCGGCGAAGTGCGCCGCACAGAGCTCGATCATCTCGCCCGCCCCAATGAACAGCACCTGCTGCTCCTTCAGGCTCGGGAAGATACGTTCCGCCAACCGCACCGCGGCGGCAGCCATGGAGATCGAATTGCTGCCGATCTCGGTCTCGCTGCGCACGGCCTTGGCCACGCTGAAGGTATGCTGGAACAGCCGGTTCAGCAGCGTGCCCAGCGTGCCCGCGTTGGTGGCTTCGCGCACCGCGTCCTTGAGCTGCCCCAGGATCTGGGTTTCACCCAGCACCATCGAATCCAGGCCGCTTGCCACGCGGAAGGCATGCTTCACCGCTTCTTCGCGCGGCAGGGCATAGACATAGGGTTCGATCTGGCTGCGACGCAGGTGATGGTGTTCCGCCAGCCAGTCCAGCGCGCGTTCCGGCGATTCGGTGGCGCAGTAGATTTCCGTGCGGTTACAGGTCGACAGGATGGCGGCCTCGCTGGCCGCCCTCACGTCCACCAGCTCGTGCAGCGCCACCGGCAGCCGTTCAGGGCCGAACGCCACCTGCTCACGAATGGTGAGCGGAGCGGTATGGTGATTGATGCCGAGCGCGTATAACTGCATGAAATGCAAAGAAATTCCGAATTTGCTCGTATTGTAGCGGATTCGAGCCCAGCCGGTGCTAACGCAAGCGGCGGCCGGTCTTGAAATCGATGATGGTCGATGGCTTGCGCCGCCGTCCCACCCGCCCTGGAACCGTTAATACGTGCGATCCGAAGCGCCGGATGCAACCGCGCGCCGTCCGAATGGAAGGCTGTCCTGCCAGATTCGCACTGGTCGACACCAGCGGCCCCAGTAGCCGGCAGAGCGCCGCCGCCTGCGGATGGTCGGTCACTCGCACCGCCAGGGTCTTATGCTTGCCACGCAGCAGCGGTAGTGCCTTGCGACTGGCGGGCAGCAGCAGCGTGACCGGCCCAGGCCAATATTCCTGTAGCCGGGATTCGTCCGTCTTCGACAGGGGCGCCAGCAGCGGTCGCAGCTGCGCCAGATCCGCCGCCAATACGATCATGCCTTTCTTCTGTGGGCGACGCTTGAGTCTCAGGATGCGCTTGAGCAGCAAGGGCTTGCGCGGGTCTCCGCCTAGTCCGAACACCGATTCGGTTGCATAGGCAAAGACGCCGCCCTTGCGATAGTGCCCCTTCAGCTGGCTCGCCGACAGGCCCAGTCGAGCTCGCATTGTCAGCTACGTCGGGCCAGTGCGCGGTGACCAATGTCCCGGCGCAACTGCTTGCCCTCGAACTGAATCTGGTCCGCCACCTGGTAGGCGATGGACTGCGCCTGGCGCACGTTCACGCCCAGTGCTGTCACGCACAGCACACGGCCACCGTTGACCACCGCGTCGCCGTTCGCATTGCGAGTCGTCCCGGCATGGAACACCATCACGTCGTCCGCCTCATGGGTCGGCAGGCCGGTGATGACCGCGCCCTTCTTCGGCTGTTCCGGATAACCTTCCGCCGCCAGCACCACGCCCAGCGCCACCCGCGGATCCCACTCCGCCTCGGCCTTGTCCAGCGTGCCGGCCACCGCATGCTCGATCAGCGTGACCAGGTCGCTCTTCAGCCGGGCCATGATCGGTTGCGTCTCCGGGTCGCCCAGGCGGCAGTTGAACTCCACCACACGCGGCGCGCCTTGCGCATCGATCATCAGGCCGGCGTACAGGAAGCCGGTGTACGGCGTGCCGTCCTTCGCCATGCCGGCCACGGTCGGCAGGATCACCTCTCGCATCGCGCGTGCATGCACCGTCGGCGTGACCACCGGCGCCGGGGAGTAGGCCCCCATCCCGCCGGTGTTCGGGCCTTCGTCGCCATCTTTCAGCCGCTTGTGATCCTGGCTGGTTGCTAGCGCCAGTACATGCTGACCATCCACCATCACGATGAAGCTGGCCTCTTCGCCTTCCATGTAATCTTCGATGACGACACGCGCACCCGCATCCCCCATCTTGTTGTCGAGCAGCATCATATCGACGGCCTGATGCGCCTCGTCGGCCGTCATCGCCACCACCACGCCCTTGCCCGCCGCCAAACCATCCGCCTTGATGACGATCGGGGCGCCGCGCTCATTAATATAGGCATGTGCCTGTGCCGCATCGGCAAAGGTCTGGTAGCCGGCGGTCGGAATGCTGTGGCGCGCCATGAAATCCTTGGCGAAATCCTTGGACCATTCCAACTGCGCGGCGGCACGGGTACCGCCGAAAATCTTCAGTCCCGCCGCACGGAATGCATCCACCACCCCTTCGGACAGCGGGGCCTCCGGCCCGACCACCGTCAGGTCGACCTTTTCCTGCTGTGCAAACACCAGCCACTCAGCGACGGAATTGGCCGGCACATTGATCAACCGGTTATCCAGTGCGGTACCCGCGTTGCCGGGCGAGACGAATACCTTGGAGGCGCGGGGAGATTGGGCAAGCTTCCAGGCCAGCGCGTGTTCGCGCCCGCCGGAGCCGATGACAAGAATCTTCATGGCAATACGTCGTCCGGGGTCTTAAGTAGAAGGGATCGGCGCACTATATATAAGACGCGCAAACCCTGTCCACGCGGCTTGGCGGCCGGTTTCCCACCCGCCATCTCAAGGGTGCGGCAAATCGCCGAAAAATTCTTCCCGGCAATTTCCATTGCAGATCAATGGCTTGCTACCGATCTGAGCGGTTTTGTTGGATTTTGATGCGAAAGGGTGTTGACGGCGTTTGGAGGGCTGCGTATAGTTCGCTTCCTCGCTGCTGACGACGCAACGAAACGCGAAACAAACCGCGAAGCGTAGCAGGCAAAAATAGTCAGCGCAAGACGTTCTTTAACAAGATAACAGCCGATAAGTGTGGGTGCTTGCCTTGGGGCAGCGGG
>CBIHQA010000065.1:0-12088 GCA_966211475.1 uncultured Neisseriales bacterium | reverse complement strand
TGCGGCTGTACCAGTTCAACACCATGACGGCACGGCATTACTTCTGCTCGGTCTGCGGCATCTACACCCACCATCGACGCCGTTCGGACCCCGGCCAGTACGGCTACAACATCGGTTGCCTGGACGGGGTGAACCCCGCTCTGCTGGGCGAGGTACCGACGCACGACGGCGTACATCATCCGTCGGACCGCCCCGCCCTGTTGCGCTAGGCCAAGGAGGCGCCCATGCCAGATGACGAAGCAGAAATCCGCCAGCTCGTTGCCCGCTGGATGGCGGCCAGCAAAGCCGGCGACGTGGAGACCGTGCTGTCGCTAATGACCGACGACGCGGTCTTCCTGCTGCCCGGCCAGCCGGCGATGCACAAGGCCGACTTCGCCGCCGCAGCCCATGCCCAGCGCGGCCCGGATGCGCCACAGATGGACGGCGACAGCGAGATTCAGGAGATCAAGATCCTCGGCGACTGGGCCTTCATATGGACCCGGCTGACGCTGGTGATCACCCCACCCCGCGGCGCCCGGTCCAAACGTGCGGGTCACACCCTGACCATCCTGCACAAGCAGGACGGCAAATGGCGCCTCGCCAGGGATGCCAACCTGCTGGCACCGGTGGACGATTGAGGGATTTCACGTCCCACCAGCGGAGATATCACCCTCGGAGAAGCGGGAACCGAATGCAAGCCTAGGTTGGGTTGAGCTTCTGAGAGACGAAGCGCGACCTTTGTCACGAAGCCCGTCATCACGGTGCTCAGCACTCCTCTGATAATCGCTCCCGAATCATTCCCAGCAACGCCTTCACCTTGGCCGAGACATGATGGCGGCTGGGGTAAATCGCGACGATTTCCAGCGGCGCTGGCTGCAAATCCAGATCAATACGGACAAGTGTTTTGTCTGCCAATTCCGCTTGGCAGCTTGCCGCCGCAAGGATGGCAAATCCCACGCCGGCCACGGCGGCGGCGCGAGCCAGCGCCCCGCTATCGACGCGGTATGCGGAACGTACCGGGATTCGTACCGGCCGGCCGCGCTCGTCCAGAAAGTGCCAGGGGCCGCCTTTCAGCGCCATGCGGGTGGAGATACAGGGCAACGTCTGAAGTTCGCGTACCGTGCGTGGTGCTGGATGGCGGATGAGCAGGTCTGGCGAGACCACCACGCAACTGGGCAGGGTATACAAGGATTGCATGACCATGGTGCTGTCGTCCGGCGTGCCGCGCTGGAACGCGATGGCCAGATCGACATCATCCCGGACCGGATCCCAGCCCGTCATGCACGTGATGCATTCGATTTCCACCCCAGGGTGGGCGAGCGCAAACCCGGCGATGGCGGGGCCGAGTAGCCCGGGGACAAATTCACTGGGCAGGCTGATCCGCAACAACCCGTTCAGCTCAGTGCCGCTTTGCTGCAGTTCGCCTTCCAATTGGAGCAGCTCGTCCATCATCGGCCGAGCCCGCTCGTGGAGAAGCCGCCCGGGCTCGGTGAGCCGTAGATGCCGCGTGTGCCGCTCCAGCAGCCTCGCCTTCAACTGCGCTTCCAGCTTCTGCACATACCGGCTGACATTCGACGTGGGCATCGCTAACGCCTTGGCGGCACCGGCAAAACTCCCCGCGTTGACCACCGCAACGAAGTAGCGAAGGTGATTCAAATCCAGTGCCGCACTAGGCATCGCAATCCCATATTTGCAATTAATAATCCAAATTCTGCCTGATTATCTCGATGTTGAAGTCATGGCAATCTGCCCCCGACATCACACGGGGGCTTTGATATGCAAATTGCCGTACTGGGAGCGGGCGTGGCGGGCATGGCGACTGCGATCGTGCTGAAACAGCGTGGGCACGTTGTCCAGATTTATGAGCGCAGACCCGCTCAATCAAGCCTGGGAGCCGGCGTCGTGCTTTGGCCCAACGCCAGCTTCGTTCTGGATGAACTTGGCTTGCTGTCGCGCATTGCCACGGTAGGCGGTCGGCCGCTGAGCATGCAGCGCTTTAGCGAAACCGGCGAGCCATTAGGGCAACTGGACATCCGCGACCTTGACCAGAAAATGGGATTCCCTAGTTTCGCCATACTCAGGCGAGATTTGCAGCAGATCCTGTCCGATCGCGCACGGCAGCTGGACGTCCCGATCCGCTATGGCCATCAGGCGGTGAATATCCTTCAGGAGCAGGACGGATATGCGCAGGTTGCGTTCGCACACCACGATCCGATCCAGGCAGAACTGGTGATTGGCGCGGATGGACGGATGAACTCCTGCGCCAGGCGTTACGTCCTCGGTCACAATACGCCGGTGTTGCAGGGCGTGGTGACGTGGATCGGAACGCTGACAGCGCCCACTGCGCTGGTAGAAGACATCGCCATTCGGGACTTCTGGGGCGTCGGCAAACGCTTCGGGATCGTGGCGATCAACCAGTCAACGCTGTATTGGGCGGGCGCCATTGGTGTCGAGGCACCGAGTCCGGCCGGGCATGCCGACCTGAAAGCGGAGCTGACCGCCCAATTTGCGGAATGGCCAGAGATGGTCCAGCAGGTGATCGCGCTGAGCGAACCGCACCGCATCCGCAAAATCGACCTGTACGACCACGACCCGGCTACGATCTGGCATCGGAACCGCGTGCTGATGATTGGCGATGCGGCGCACGCATCCTTGCCGACGTCGGGCCAGGGTGCCAGTCAGGCACTGGAGGACGCCTGGCACCTGGGGCAATGCTTCCCGGATGACGGCATGGACCTTGAGAGCGCACTCACCGCTTTTACGGAACGCCGTCAAAGCAAGACCGGTTTCATGACCCAGTTTGCCCGGGATTTTTCATCGTCACTGTTCAATCCCGACGCGGACGCTTGCCGGCTTCGGAACGAACAAGCCCGATCGGCCAATCTGCAGCAGGCAGTCGCCGCCATGGCTGAGGGTTGGGGTGCCACGTTGCCCTTGCGCCCCTGAATCCCCCGTTTTCATGACCTGGAGCAGCCTTGGCTACGCGGAAAATCGCACACATTTGGCAACAACTGAAAGCAGGCCGCCCTCTGTGCAAGCGCTTGCGCTTACACTACCGTTCTGGTTTTTGACACCATGCCAAACCCGGAGGGGATGATGGCGCAGGAACTCCGGCTTGATCCGGAAGCCGATTGGGAGTTGTACCGGGCGTTGCGCGAGCAGTGGACCCATGAGGACAACCTGGTGAACCATCGGCTGATGTGGCTGATCCTGTCGGAGGGCCTGCTGTTCACCGCCTACGGCACCTTGTCGACCGCCAAGCTGCACTGGCTGGTGTTCGGCTTCCCCTTCTTCGGGATGATGGTCGCGGGGGTGATCGGCGTCAGCATTTTCGCCGCCCTGGAAGCCACCTACGAGGTGCAGCGCGCCTTCGACAACGCCGGCCTCGGCTACCTGGTCAACCTGACCCCGAACACCCGCATCGCCCACCGAGGGAAGTGGGCCGCGCAGGCCCTGCCCTTCGTATTCGGCGGGTTATGGCTGCTGGCGATGTTCGGCGCCTTCAACGGCTGAGCCGGAGCACACAGGAGATCGCACCATGCAATTGATCGGGATGCTGGATTCACCCTAAGTGCGACGGGTGGCGATTTCGCTGCAATACCTCGGGCTGCCGTTCGAACACCAATCACTGTCGGTGTTCCGCACCTTCGACCAGTTCCGGCAGATCAACCCGGTGGTGAAGGCCCCGTCGCTGGTCTGCGATGACGGCGAGGTGCTGATGGATTCCAGCCTGATCCTGGAATACGCCGAAAGCCTGGCTGGCCGCAGCCTGATGCCCACCGACCGGGCCGCGCGGCAGCATGCGCTACGGATGATCGGCCTATCGCTCGCCGCCTGCGAGAAGAGCGCGCAGATCGTCTATGAGCACAACCTGCGTCCGGCCGAGAAGGTGCACCAGCCCTGGCTGGACCGAGTCACCAGCCAGCTGCTGGCCGCTTACGAAGGGTTGGAAGCAGGCCTGATCAAGCGCTCGATGTCGGTATCGGACACTTCCATCGACCAGGCGGCCATTTCCACCGCCGTGGCCTGGCACTTCACCCGGCAGATGCTGCCCGATGTGCTGCATGCCACCCGTTACCCCACCCTGCACACCTTGTCGGAGCAGGCCGAACAACTGGCGGCGTTCCGCAAGGCGCCCTACGGTGACGGTACGTATCCGGTCAACGCCGGGTAAGCGCGCCGCCGGGCCAGCCACAGACAAGCGGCGAGGCCGATGCCCATCAGCAGCCAGGTTTCTGGCTCCGGTACAGCGGCAGCAAACACCACGTTGGGGTTGTAGATGTGGAAGCGGCTGTACTGCGTACTGAAGAAGCCGCTCGATGCGTTGGAGAACACCAACCCCTGGTGCAGAGTGGACAGGTCCAGCGCGTCGGAGAAGAACGCCCCTGCCGGCCCGGCCAGCGTCACCCCGATCGCGCCAGAATGCGGGGTGCCAGACGTGAACTCAATCCGCTGCCCAGTCGCATCGCTGTACAGGTCCAAGCGGTTGGCGATCCCCTGCGGAATCGTCCCGATGCCCGCCCCGGTGATGTACATCGGCTTGCTGCTGCCGGGCTCGATCGTCGAGTCGTAGTCATAGGACGCATGCGCCGAGGTGCTCGTAGGGTTGAGGTGGTAAGGCGTGGTGGCGGAGTCGTAGCGAAAGCCGATTTCCGCCCAAGGCACCAGCAGGCCGCCGTCCGGGTCGGGCGTGGTCGGCCCGGATAGCTTGCCTTCGAATACCGTGGCCTGTGCCGCACCTGCCCATAGTCCCCATGCCACAACCGCCCATGCCGCCAGTACACGCTGGATTTTCTTGATCACGCCTCATCTCCCGCAGCTCGAAATCGTCCGCTCAACGCTGCCTCATAACGCCAGGGCAGCCGGTCCGCCAAACTCGCGCCGGCGACGCCGCGCGAACCACAGACAGGCCAGTCCGCCCGTCCCGAGCAGCAGCCAGGTCTCGGGCTCCGGCACCGCCGCCGTGAACACCACGCTCGGGTTGTAGATGTGGAAGTTGCTGTACTGGGTGCTGAGGAAGCCGCTCGATGCAGCGGCGTACACCAAGCCCGTGTGCAGCGTGGACAGATCCATCGCGTTCGAGAAGAACGCCCCTGCCGGCCCGACGATCGTCGCGCCGATCCCGCCGAAGTGCACCGAACCGGATGTGAACACGATCCGTTGTCCGCTCGGGTCGTTGTACAGGTCCAGGTGGTTGAACATTCCTTGCGGGATCGTCCCGATCCCCGGCCCGGTGATATACATCGGTGGAGTGGTGCCGGGTTGGGCGGTCGAATCGAAATAGTAGGACGCATGCGCCGCGGTGCTGGTGGGATCAAGGAAATAGGGCATGGTGGCGGAATCGTAGCGGAAGCCGATTTCCGCCCAGGGCACCAGCAAGCCGGGGTTTTCGGCGTCCGGCGTGGTCGTGCCGGATAGCTTGCCGGCGAACACCATCGCCTGCGCGGAGCCGGCGCAGGCGATCAGGCAGAGGGCGGCCAGCAGGCCAAGTTTCTGCGGCAACAATTTCAGGGGCGACTTCATCAACGATTTCATCGGACTCTCCTGTGAAGGCTCGAGGCGCCACACGGGCCGCCACGGTTCAGATCGCTTGAACTGACTGGTCATCAAGCGCATCAATGTCAGCAGCAAGCGCATTCATCAATATGCCTTTGACATTTTCAGAAGAGAAAACTACTCTGCCCGGCAGATAGCCGCCACACCGCCTGTCCGACGGACCGGGACCGATGGGGCACCACACATAAGGCCGCTTGCGTGATGCGGGCAGTCCCTGGTCGGGAGCTATCCTGCACCTTCACCGCCGGCGTCGGCGAAAAGGAAACCCATGCGACTCGACGAGCATTGGCAAGACATCCAGCAGGTCTTCGACCGCGCCCAGGGGTCGATGCACCACTGCAGCATCGCCTCGGTCGGCCCGGATGGCATGCCCAACGTCACGCCGATCGGCACGGTGTTCCTGCGGGACGACCGCACTGGCTTCTACTTCGATCAGTACACCAGCGCGCTTGGTAGCAATCTGGATGCCGATCCGCGTGTCTGCGTGATGGCGGTCGATACCGGGGCGGGTTTCTGGTTCCGTGCGCTGTTCGCCGGCCGCTTCCCGGCCCCGCCCGGGGTCAGGCTGTACGGCACGGCAGGCGCGTTGCGGCCGGCCACCGACGCGGAACTCGACCGGGTGGCCCGGCGCGTCCGTCCCACCCGCTGGCTGAAGGGCAGCCGCATGCTCTGGTCCCGCTTCAGCCATGTTCGCGATCTGACCTTCACCGACTTTCGGCCAGTGCGCTACCCAGTGATGATGGAAGACCTCTGGAAACGCCCCCCTCATCAGTGAGAACGCATCCGTAGGCCGGTAAACCATTGCCCCATGGCAACTTCTGCACCGGCAAGTCAGAAAATCCCTATTACGTCCGTCTACCGCCCGGTCTACACTCCAGACGTTGTCGCGGGACCAGCCGCTGCAGTCGGTACGGCCTCATCCGCCATGCCGCTGCCCTGCCCGATCCAATACCTGACAGCCCTTTCGAAGGAAGGGGTGGAAGAATTGCAGACAAGCGCGCTTAACTTGTCAGAATTAGCGGGCTTCGTCTGCGATTCAACGGGAAAAACGATTTTCGAAAGATGCGCTTACTTTCGAGAACACATAGAACAATGGGGACATTCAGCATGCTCGGCCTGTTTCGCAACAAACACGCTTCGGTGGATCAGGAACAAGAGATCCACAAGCTGCAAACCATGCTCGACAACGTCGACAACCTGATCATGCTGGCGGATACCTCGCCGGATAACGTCATCACCTACATGAACAAGACGGCGCGCGAAACCTTCAGCCAGCATCGTGCCGACCTCAACCAGAAGTTCCGTGCCGGTGTGGACGTGACCAACGCGCACCACCGGACCATCCATCAGTTCCACAAGGATCCGGATCGCATCCGCCGCATCCTGGCCGACCTTGCCTCGCGCAAGATCGAGGTCCATGAAGCCGACATCCCGGTGGGCGACATCACCTTCCGCACCAAGGTCTTCGCGATCTGGAGCAGCCAGGACCGCAACAAGTTGCTGTGCTTCATGGCAAGCTTCCGCGACGTCAGTGCCGAAATCCGCGAACAGAAGCTGCAACAGGCCCGCAACGAGCGCGGCCAGTTCCTGGAGCGGCAGATCGGCGAACTGTCCGACAGCATCCAGGGCATGAACACCACCATCGAGATGGTCGCGCAGCAGACCGCCGCCGCCTCGCAGTCGGCCGACGCCATGCTGACGGAAACCCGCCAGGGCGCTGCCATCGTCGGGGAAACCAGCCAGAACATGAAGGGCGTCACCACCCTGGTGCGCGACACGGCCGACAAGCTGCGTTCGCTGGGCGTGCGCTCGGAGACCATCAGCCAGATCGTCGGCGTGATCAAGGAAATCGCCGACCAGACCAATCTGCTGGCGCTCAACGCCGCCATCGAAGCGGCGCGAGCCGGTGAATCGGGGCGCGGTTTCGCGGTGGTGGCGGATGAGGTGCGCAAGCTTGCCGAGCGCACCACCAAGTCCACCCAGGAAATCGGCACGATGATCGCCGACATCCAGCAGGAAGTGCAGCAGAACATCACGCTGATCGAACAGGGCCGGTCGCGCGCCGATGCCACCGAAAGCAACTTGCAGCGGACCGAGAGCGCGATGAACCGCATCGTTTCCGAGATCGACAAGATGCGCAATTTCGTGGTCGAGATCGCCCACGCCACCGAAGAGCAGGCGACCACCTCGCAGGACATCGCCGAAAAGCTCGGCACGCTGGTCCAACAGCCCTAAGCGGACGGCCGACCCCTCCTGTCCGGTTCCGGGCAGGAGGGGTCTCCACTCTTTCACGCCATCCGCCGCACGGATGCGCCCCCGCAACACCCTCGGCAAGCTAAGCCACGAACGCCTTTAATGAGGACAGGCCCGTCGCTTCCCGCACGGGCCTGCCGCCCATTCGCCGGGACACGGACATGCGACCCCGCCTGCTGCTTGGCCTGCTGCTTCCATTGATACTGCTGCTCCCCTCTGTAGCGCGGGGGGACGACGACGAGGACGACCTGCCGGACCTGGTTGGCGAAACGGTCCGCATGGATGCCGGCGAGGCCAAGCGCGTACTGGCCCAGGCGCTGCTGGCCGGCGCCGGCAAGCAGGCGGAGATCAACTATCTGGTGCGCCGGCAGCAGGCGGCCTACATGGCCGGCGATGGCGCCGCCCGCATCCAGGCCCTACGGCGGCTGGTGGAGCTGACCTCGGACGGGGGCAAGACCTCGCGCTACCTTGGCTTTTTGTGGACCGAGGAATGGCGCAATGGCAATCAGTCGCGGGCGCTGGTGCTGGGCGAGCAGTTGCTGAACGACGCCAGCCAGACCGCCTCGCAACGGGCTGCCTACGCCGCCATCCTGGGCCACGAATACATCACCCTGGGCAACGAGGACAAGGCGCGCAACCTGCTGGCCCAAGCCCAGCAACGGCAGCGCGAGGCCGCCAAGGCACCGAACAACGACGCCAACTTCGTCCTCGTCCAGATCGATATCTTGCGTGCCGAGATCGGCCGGCGCACCGCTGACTTCGCCACCGCCGACGCCGCCATCCAGCATGCGCAGGAGACCGCGGAAGCCGAGCTGGTCCGTGCCCGCAAGCTGACCAACCCGACCGACCGCAACCTGCTGTCGGACCGGGCCCAGCGCGTCCGCGACGCGGTGCTGCAAGCGATGATCTGGCTACGCATCGCCGAGGGGCGCAACATCGAGGCGGAAACCACCGCCCGCATCGGCCTGCGCAATTTGCAGACCGAGCAGCGCAGCGGCACCAACACCGGCAACTGGCTGGGGCGGCTCGCCCAGGCCAAGCTCGCCCAGCGCCGTTATGAGCAAGCGGTGGACACCGCCCGGCAGGCCATCGACCTGCTGCAGAAGAACGAGGGCGGCGAAAGCTCGCACCAGATGCTCACCACCCAGACCATGCTGCTGCAGGCACTGATCGGCCTGGAGCGCTGGGCGGATGCCGACCAGCTGGCCGCGCAGATCCGCGAGGCCACCGCCAATGACCCGGCCGCCCGCTCGCGCATCGACAGCCCCACCCTGCGCACCGTGCTGGACTTGTCCAACGGCCGGCTGGACGCCGCCGCACAGGCCATCGACATCTCGGTGCGCTACCGCACCCGCAACTACGGCGAGCAACACCCCGCCACCATCGAGGCCAAGGCGATCCGGGCAATGGTGCGGCAGGCCCGCAAGGACAACCGGCAGGCGCTGTCGGACTACGGCGCGGTGTTCAAGGCCATCTTCTCGCAGGAGACCTCCTTCACTGATGCGGAGCCCGCCGGGCTGCGCGGCTTCTACCTGCCGCTGGCGCTGCGCAGCTACCTGCGGCTGGTACAGACGCTCTACCAGGAGAACGGCAACCGCCTGACCGACAATGACCTGATCGACGACAGCTTCCGGGTGGCCGACCGGCTGCGCGCCAGCGTGGTGCAGCGCGCCCTGATCGACAGCGCCGCCCGGCTGGCCGCCGCCACACCGGAGCTGGCCGGCCTGATCGGCGAGGAGCGGCGGCTGCAGACCCAGGCGCGCGAAACCATCGGCCAGCTCACCCGGCAACTGGAGGAAGACCAGCGGCTGACGCTGGAGCAGAAAGAGCGGGAAAAACATCCCGAGACCTACTCCGCAGCCGACGCCCAGCGGGACAAGCAGCAGGCAAAACTGCGCGCGGACGCCATCACCGCCAGCCGCCAGCAGATCACCGACCTGGAAAGCCGGCGCGGCCAGACCCTGGTGCAGATCGGCCAACGCTTCCCCCGCTACCAGGCGCTGGTGAACCCCAAGCCGCCGACGCTGAGCCAGATCGGCAAACTGCTCACCAAGGGCGAAGCGCTGCTGAGCGTCTACCCCACGCCAACCGGCACCTTCGTCTGGGGTGTCAATGGCGATGGGACTAAAGTGTTCCTGGTATCTCCGCTCACTGCCGCCGACATCAAGTCGCTGGCCGGCCAGCTGCGGCGCACGCTGGACCTGGGCGAGGAGCCGGACCCGTCGCGGGTGCCCTTCGATTTCGACGCCAGCTATACCCTCTACCAGAATCTGGTCGGCCCGGCGCTGGCCCGCCTGCCCAACACCCGCAGCCTGACGGTGGCCGTCACCGGCGACCTGGCGCAGGTGCCGCTGGCAGTGCTGGTCAGCCGGAAGCCGGATGCCGGGGCGGACCCGTTGGCCTCCGCTGCCTGGCTGGTCAAGGACTACGCGGTGAACCAAATCTCCACCGCCACCGCTTTCACCGCCCTGCGCGACAATCGGTCCGCCACTGGCGCAGGCAGGGCTTTCGCGGGCTTCGGCGACCCGCTGTTCAAGCTGGCGTCCGCCCCGGCACCAGCCAAGAATGCCCCTCCGCCCCCCAAGGGCAAGCAAGCCAAGGCCACCACACCGTCGGTTGCCGCCCAGCCGGCCGCCTCGCCAGCGTCCAGCCCCATCCGCCGACTGATGACATCGGTTCGGCGCGGATCAACCGATGTCGCGGGCCTGGACTTCGATTACGGCAAAGTGCCGCCGCTACCAGACACCCGCGAGGAAGTGCTGGCACTGGCCCAGCTGCTGGGCGCGGATCCTGCCGCCGACACCTACCTGGGCGCCGCTGCCAGCCGCAAGACCGTGCTGTCGACCGACCTGTCCGATCGCCGCATCCTGGCCTTTTCCACCCACGGCCTGAAACCCGGCGACCTGCCCGGCCTGTCCCGCCCCGCACTCGCCCTGGCGGCGACCGGCAACCCGGCCGAGTCGCCGCTGCTGACGCTGGACGACGTGCTGACGCTCAAGCTCAACGCCGACTGGGTGATTCTGTCCGCCTGCAACACCGCCTCTGATGACGGCACCGCCGAGGAAGCGCTGTCCGGCCTCGCCCGCGGCTTCTACTTCGCCGGTAGCCGGGCAGTGCTGGCCACCGGCTGGGCGGTGGAAACCCGCTCCGCCCGGCAACTGGTCACCCGCACCATCGAGGCTTACAGCCGCAACCCGAGCCAAGGCCGGGCAGAAAGCCTGCGGCAGGCACAGCTCGAGCTGATCGCCGGCAAATCGGAACCGGCCTTCCGCCACCCGTTCTACTGGGCAGCCTACCTGACGGCGGGCGACCCCGGACGATGAGACGCCCTCGCCTCACCCGCCGTACGCTGGGCTGGTGGCTGACCATCACGCTGCTGGCGTTTGCCGTTGCGGAAGGTTGCTACCGGGCCGGTCTGCTCAACACCGTCGACCACCTGTATTCCGATGCCTGGCACCAACTGGCCGGCCCCCGATCCCAGCCCCGGCACGTGGTGCTGGTCACCGTGGACGATCAAGCCCTCGCAGCGCAGGCGGACACGCCGCTGGTGTTCTGGACCCCGCAATTCGCCCGGGCAGCCGAGGTGCTGCACACAGTCGGCGCGCGGGCTGTGGCGCTGGACTTCCTGCCGGCCACCACTCCGGAGAACTGGCTACGCCGCATCCAGGGCCTGGAGGCTAGTGGCCTGCGCGACTACGACCTGCCATTCCGCCAGACGCTCAGCCACGGGCGGCTGCTACTGGTCGCTACCCATGCCCACGACGACAACACCGGCCAGGACAGTCTGCTGCTGCCGCATCCGGACTACCTGCTGTCGTTGCCCAACTTCGACCTGCCCAGCTATGTCGGCTTTGCCGACCTGCAGGCCGATGCGGACGGCGGCATCCGCCACTTCGTCACCCGCCCGGCGCTGCATCTGCCACCCGCAATGCAGGCCGGCGCCCCAGCGCTGTCGCTGCCTGCCCTGCTGGCGCAGCGCTTGCAACCAGGCCTGCCGCTGCAGGATGGCTGGATCCACTACGCCGGACCGCCGGGCACCGTGCCGGCCCTTTCCATTGCCCGCCTGCTTGCGCCGGATGCCGTCCACGACCCAGCTGTGCGCGCGCTGGCCGGCAAGCTGGTGATCATCGGCGCCCGTTTTCAGGGGATGGGCGACCTGCACGGCACGCCCTATCAACGCGCCCTTCCCGGCCACCCCGGCCGCTTGATGAGTGGGGCGGAAATCCAGGCCAACGTGGTGGAAACACTGCTTGCCAACAACCCACTGCGGCCGCTGGAAACTGACTGGCGCTGGACGATC
>CBIHQA010000064.1:0-12113 GCA_966211475.1 uncultured Neisseriales bacterium | reverse complement strand
CGACTGGCTGGTGGTGCAGTTCCTGTCGGCTGGGGCGGAAGCCTGGCGCGATACGCTGGTCGATCTGCTGGTTGAGCAGACCGGCATCGCCCAGGTGTTCGAACGGTCCGACGTGGAAGTGCGGCAGCTGGAAGGATTGGCGCCGCGCGCCGGCGTGTTGCGTGGCGACTACGCCGGTAAGGTGGTCATCAATGAGCACGGCGTCCGCTACCAAGTCGACCTCGCCTTCGGCCAGAAGACCGGCTTCTACCTGGACCAGCGAGAAAGCCGCCGCCGGGTCGGCGCGCAGGCCGAGGGGCGCGATGTGCTCAACTGCTTCTGCTACACCGGTGGCTTCTCGCTGGCGGCCCTCAAGGGCGGCGCGCGTTCGGTGTTGTCGGTGGATAGTTCGGCCGAGGCACTGGCTGCCGCCCGCGACCATGTCGAACTGAACGGCCTACCCGCCGACCGCGCGCAATGGGTCGAAGCGGACGTGTTCCAGTATCTGCGGCGACTGCGTGATCAGAACCGCCAGTTCGACCTGATCGTGCTGGACCCGCCCAAGTTCGCGCCCACTGCCTCTCACGTGGCGAAAGCGACCCGTGCCTACAAGGATATCAACCTGTGGGCCACCAAATTGCTGCGATCGGGCGGCCTGCTGGCCACCTTCACCTGCTCGGGTGGCATGACCATCGATCTGTTCCAGAAGGTGGTGGCCGGCGCGGCCGTGGATGCGCATGCTGATCTGGCTGTCATCGGGCGCTTTACCGCCGATATCGATCACCCGATCGGGCTGGCGTTTCCGGAAGGGGATTACCTCAACGGGCTGCTGCTGACACGACGCAGCTGAGGGCCTGATCTGAAGGCGTAGACGCCGCTCAGGCGATGTCGGCTGACCCGGCATCGTCCGCGCGGGGCGGCGTGACGATCTGCTCGTCCGGCGGCATGGCGTCGCCGGGCAGGTCTTCCAGCATCTCCATGTCGCTGATCACCCGGTTGCGACCGCGGGATTTCGCCCGGTAAAGCGCCCCGTCCGCCCTGGACAGGGTCAGCGACAGAGCTTCGCCCGGCCGGTACTGGGTGACGCCTGCCGACAGCGTGATCTTCACCAGTTGCTGCGAGAACACAAAGGGCACCCGCTCCAGCCGCTCCCGCAGCCGGTCCACGGTCTGCAGCGCATCGAGCATCGAGGTCTGCGGGAACACCACGGCGAACTCCTCGCCGCCGTAGCGTGCCAGGAAATCGGTGTCGCGGATGGTTTCCTGTGCGACCAGGGCGACAGTCTTCAAGGTTTCGTCACCCGCCAGGTGGCCGAACCGGTCGTTCACCGACTTGAAGTAATCCAGGTCGAACAGGGCTACACAGACCGGTTGGCCGAAGCGTTCGGCAAACTTCCGCTCATGTTCCAGTCGTTCCCATAGCTGCCGGCGATTGTAGAGGCCGGTCAGTTCGTCCCGCATCGCCAGGCCACGGGTCTTGCGCAGGGTCTCCTCCAGCTCCAGCTTGGATTGCGATAGCTCGCTCACCAACTGCCGGTTGAGTTCCTGCATCGTCAGGTTCTGTTTGTAGGTGTGGTGCACGCCCAGCCCGTACAACAGCAGGGTCAGCACATACACCAGGCTGCCGAAGCCCAGCAGCAGATGGAATTCGTCCCCCGACCCCAGCAATTGCAGCGACATCGGCGCCCAGGCCACGGTGTTGTACAGCGTCAGGATGCCGCGGCTGGCGCTGCAGGAGATGGTGCTGACCGCTGTGCTGGCACAGAGGAACACGAACAGCACCATCTGGAACACCAGCGCGCTGTCGTCCGGGTAAACCAGCCATCCGCAACCGGACAGGGCGATTGCGGATAATAGCGTGCTGGCGTATTTGAGCTTGCGCCAGAAAGGCGCTTCTTCGGGCTCGCGGGGCCGCAGCCGGTAGGCGACCATCACGCCAATCTGGAACAGCAGCTCCACGGCGACCAGAATGGCCCAGGCCAGCAGCCTTTCCGCCTGGACCGTCGTCCACAGAATGCGGATGACCAGCAGATAGGGCAGGGGGACGATCAGGACGGCCAGCCGCCCCTGCTCATAGAGCTGGTGCAAAAGCTGAGCGCGCACCCGCAGGCGGGTACCGGCGGCGTGCGGAGGTGGCGGAGCGTCCATGCGTCTGAAGGGCTTTGTTATGGTTGTTCTTTTGTATGGATTAGAAGGCTATAGCAGTCGCTTGGCATTCTGCCAAACCAATGTGACGAACGGTCTATCCTCGGCGACGACGTGTTGTTTCAACGCTCTGCGACGTTCCACTCGGCTAGCAGCGACTGCCCTTGTGGCCAGTCTTCCAGGCCGCTTTCCGCATTGATGTGTCCGCAATCGCCCATGTCGACAAGCGCGGCACCCCAATCAGCGGCCAGGCCGGCGCTGCGCTCGAAACGACCGTAGGGGTCAGTTCGGCTGGCGACCACCACAGCAGGGAAGGGCAGCCGTGCCCTTGGCGCCGGTGCGAAGCCCTGGATGGCGGGCTCGAAGCCGGGGGCTTCCACATCGGGTGGCGCGACCAGCAGCGCCCCTTTGATCCGCGACAGCAGTTCCGGCCCGGCCAGTGCGGCCCAGTGGGCAATGGTGATGCAGCCGAGGCTATGCGCGGCAAACACCAGCGGCCCTGGCAGGCCACGGATGGTTTCATCCAGCGTGGCAACCCAGGCGTGACGCTCCGGGTAGTCCCAGTCCGCTTGGCGGACGCGGTAGTGGTCGGGAAACACGGCCTGCCAGCGGGATTGCCAGTGCAGCGGGCCGGAATCGAGATAGCCGGGGTGGATCACGAGTGTAGGCATGAAGAATCCGTCCGTATCGGGCGCAATGCTTGAAAACGATGCGCGGCGGCGTCATCTTAATAGGCAGTCAATCTCTCTTGGAAGTAGCAGCGATGACGACCGCCTTTGCTTTCGACGTTTCCGTCGAGGAGTTCGACGCCGCCGTGCTGAAAGCCTCTTACGAGGTTCCGGTGATCGTCGATTTCTGGGCGCCGTGGTGCGGCCCCTGCCAGGTTCTGAAGCCGATGCTGGAATCGCTGGCGCAGGAATACGCAGGCAAGTTCCGGCTCGCCAAGGTCAATTCCGACGACGAGCTTTCCCTCGCAAGGCGTTTTGGCGTGCGGGGCATCCCGCATGTGGTGGCGTTCCGCGCCGGCAAGCCGGTGGCGCAGTTCACCGGCGCGTTGCCGGAAGGGCAGTTGCGCCAGTTCCTCGACCGCCTGATCCCGACGCCCAGCGACGAGGCGATGATGCTGGCCGAGCAATTGCTGGCCGGCGGGGATGTGGAGCGGGCGATTGAAACCCTGCACGACGTGCTGGCCCTCAACCCGGCCCACGCGGACGCACGTTTCAAACTGATCGAACTGGCGCTGGATGGCGCCGACATCGATGCGGCGGACAATCAGCTGGAGCTGCTCGACGCCGTTGCCCGCCTGGATGAGCGCTACGAGCCGCTGCGGGCACGCCTTGCCGCCCTGCGGGATTCCCAGGGCGGGCCGAGCGAAGATGTGCTGCTCACCCGTATCGCCCGCCGGCCGGACGATCTGGAAGCCCGTCTGCTGCTCGCTCAGCGGCATATCGCCAACCGTCGCTTCGATACGGCGTTGGAGCACTTGCTGGAGATCGTGCGGCGTGACCGAGGATTCCAGAACGACATCGGCCGGGTGACCATGCTGAATGTCTTCCAGATGGCCGCCGCCGATGAACCGGACCTGGTGGCGAACTACCGCCGCCTGCTCGCCAGCAGCCTGAACTGAGGACGGCGAGAAAACGTGCTGAATATCATTCTTGCTTCACTGACCTGGGTCGACTGGCTGGCGGTCGCCTGCTTCCTGTGCTGCTGGACCAGCTACACCTGGCTGGTTGAACGGGGCCCGCGTGCCGAGCGAGGCCTGGTGGGCGCCAGCTATCCGCACCGGCTTAATTGGGCGCATGCGGTCATCAACCGCGAGAACCGCATTGTCGACGCCTCGCTGGTCGGTAACCTGATGCACAGCGTGTCTTTCTACGCCTCCACCACCATTTATGTGATTGCCGGTCTGCTGGCATTGATGGGCACGGTGGACCGGGTAGAGAGCTTTGCGCGGGATCTGCCCTTTGCTCGGCATACCTCGCCGGAGTTGCTGGAGCTGAAGCTGCTGCTGTTGCTGGGCGTGTTCGTGGTGGCGTATTTCAAGTTCACCTGGTCGCTGCGGCAGTTCAACTTCCTGTCGATCCTGATCGGCGGGGCGCCGGATGGCGGGATCGACCGCAGCGAAGCGGACCGTTACGCCAACCGGCTGGCGCAGGTCAATGCGTTTGCCGGCGACGAATTCAACCGGGGTATCCGCGCCTATTATTTTGGCTTGGCGGCGGCGGCGTGGTTTATCCAGCCGTGGCTGTTCCTTGCGACCACGGCCGTGGTCACGACCGTGTTGTACCGGCGGGATTTTTCGTCCCCCACGCTGCACGTGTTGCGCGGCTAGCCGCAAGAGTCTGTTAACGCTAGACCGACAGGGAATCGATCAACCGTAGTTCGGCCGGCGTGAATCCGGCCTTCGCGCGTGCTTCGTGGTTCAGCGGCTTGCGGAAGGGCGGCGCCTGGTGTTGCCGCAGCAAGGCGACGAAGGTCTCGACCGGTTCCAGCCCCTGCTGCTCGCACAGATGGTGGAACCAACGATTCCCGATACGTACATGGCCGACTTCATCGCGCAGGATGACGTCGAGAATCGCCAGCCCGGGCCGGTCGTTGATGCCGCGCAGCTTGCGCGCGACGACGGGCGTGGCGTCCAGCCCGCGTGCCTCCAGTAGCCGGGGGACCAGCGCCATGCGAGCGAGCACGTCGTCGGCGGTCCGCACCGCCATGTCCCACAGGCCGGTGTGCCCCTGGAAATCCCCATAGTCGTGACCCAGACCGCGCAGGTGATCGCGCAGCAGGGTGAAGTGATGCGCCTCCTCGGCCGCCACCTGTAGCCAATCACTCCGGTAGTCGTCCGGCATCGCGCGGAAGCGGTAGGCGGCGTCGAGCGCCAGGTTGATCGCGTTGAATTCGATGTGCGCAATCGCGTGGATCAGCGCCGCGTGGCCTTCCGGCGTGGCGGGGGAGCGTTTGGGTACGGCTTCCGGTGCCACCAGCTCCGGCTGGATGGGCCTGCCCGGACGTTCGGCAGATCGTGGTGGGGAGGATGGCTCGGCGGGCAGCTGGCCCGATTGCCATGCCTGCAGGAGTGCGGCGGTTCCGCCCAGTTTTTCCTCGACGTCGTCGCAGTACAGCACAGCTTCGAGCTGCGGATAGAGCGTATCGATGGAGGGGCGCGGAGGGGTGATCACGGCAGAGGGGCGTTGGGACGTGCCGGCATCTTAAATGGAATCGCGCCATGCCGGGCGGTTCCTGCGGGATTCGTTTGCGACGATACAAAAGCGCACGCCCCGCTCTTGGCGGGGCGTGCGGTGTCTCGACTCTATGTCCGCCGGTCTCGCCGAGTTGGCGATCCGGACCTCTCCTCATGAGTTTGCTTTTTTTACCCGGGCACAACGCCGCACGGGTGTCGCCATTCTCCTGACCCTACGCTTCACGTCAAGATGTCTGTTTCGATTGATTTACGTTTACGTAAAGGTAAATATTTTTACCGCATGGATTCTGTAAAGCCTTTATTTGGCAAGGGTTTTGCGGCAGGTTGGCAAAAAAACGTGGTGCACGAGATGCATTGGCATGAAAGTGCGTTGGGCATAGGAATTGTAAAAATTTCCATATAAAACAAAGAATTGTGCTTTCAGACGAACGGCAAGAAAAAACTTCGGCATATCTTCATGACAGATCGGCCAGGTTGTTGTGTTTCCGCAACGGAAGGGGCCGTATGCGTGGTTCTTCAGGGCAGTTGCAGCGACAACCCCTTCCAGAGCGCCTCCAGCGGTGCGCCGGGCTGGTAACGGAAGCTGAGATGCACGGTGGTGCCGGCACGGATCTGACGGGGGAAGTCCAGCGGCAGGATCAGGTTCTGGGAGTACCAGTCGATGCTGCGCCCCAGCCTTTCGTCGAGCGCCAGCAGGTGCTTGGTGACAAACCGCAGTGCATTGATCTCGCCATCCAGCGTGACCAGCAGGGGCAGTTGCGACGTGCCAAGGTCAAGGCTGTGCAAGGCCTGATAGTCGACCGTGGCGTAGAGAGCGGGCTCGCCGCAGGGCAGGCAATCGGGGGCCGCCAGGTAGTGGTCCTGGAACAGGGGCACCGTCGCGCGGTAACCGTGGAAGTCGTAACGCTGACGCATGGGTTGTACCGCCAGCAACGTGGCTTCCGGCAGCAGCCGTGGCGCGTGTCCGAAGCGTTGCAGATGCCGGTCCCGGAAGCCCGTCATCACCTGCACCTGCCGCTCCCTCAGCAGCGCGCTGTGCAGCATTTCGCATGTCACCACGTCTACCGGTTCGGGCGACAACCAGTGTTCGGCGTCGCCCTCAATCACGGTGACCCGGTCCGCGACGCCGTTGGCGGCGAGGAATTGCCGGCTGGCCTCGGCCAGCGCCGGATCCGCCTCGACCGCATAGACCCGTGCGCCCCGTCGTGCGGCGAAGAAGGCCAGCACGCCAGTGCCGCTACCCAGGTCGGCCACCACGCTGCCGGGCATTACCGTCATCTCGATCGCGGACTGGAAGGCGGACATGCGGCGCGTGTCCGTCAGCATGTGGTAGTGATAGTGCAGCGGGATGATCTGGCCCGGTTCCCGGGCGGCTGATGTCGGCATGGAGGCTCCGTGTTCCTAGCCGAAGTATAGATGGCGGATGCGGGCGCTTTGTCATTGCCGTGTCATACGGCGTGTCTAGACTGCGCGGCGTGTCAGGAATACCTGAACCGCTCCGGGTCGGGGGAGCGTCAACGCATACCCGGCACCAGATTTTGGCTGCGGGGGGGACAGGTGCCCGTGCCGGCTGAGGGGCGCAAAGCAAGCTTTGCTGGTTTGGCCAGCGGCAACCCATCCGCAGCCCCTTTAGAATTCCCTACCCTCCTCGCTAGCGCTGCATCGCCCAGTTCTAGGCGGCAAGCCGCCAAGAGCAAGGGCAGACCGCCCCGCCGGCGGGAGGGCCTCGCTGCCGCTCGTGCAGTGCTTCTGACCGGCAACGGCTTGGGCGGCCTTTCGCTGGCCTGCTCCTCGGGTAGTCGTATTTGTAGGTTGGGTTGAGCGCAGCGAAGCCCAACGTTTGCCGCGGAAACGTTGGCTTCTGACGCCTCTGCGCATCATCCCTGCCAAATGAGTTGGCGTCTGGCCTGACTTCAGCCCGCGCTCTGGCGCGCGGCCAGCTTGGCTTCATAGTGGCTGCGGCGGGCGACATAGACTTGGCGCTCGACCTCCGCGTAGACATTCCCTTCCTTGTCCACCAGCTCGATCGGGTAGGTCCGGGTGAGTTCCGGGACTTCCTCCAGTCGGGCGCGGAGGTCGGCCAGTTCCACGTCGTCGATGCGGAAGTCGGCGTACAGGGTGCGGGTGCCGGGGCGCTTGAAGCGGATGCTGCCGCCCTTGTCCCAGACCACATACTCCTCGCCGAGGTTGAAGTAGAGCAGGGCCATGTAGACGGGGTCGCAGATGGCGAACATGCTGCCGCCGAACAGGGTGCCGTTGAGGTTGCGGGTTTTCCAGTTAACCGGCAGCCGGGCGCGGGCGAAGCGGACGTCGGGCGATACCTCGATGATGCGGCCGCCGGTGCGCCGGATGGCGGGAAACCAGTTGAAGCCGATCTTCATGAGCCGTGCTGCCAGGCGAGGGCGGGCGGCGACGTAGAGCGCGAATTTTCGGAAGGCGGGATTCATGCGTGCGCTTTCATTGTCAAGCAAGCGCTTTGTAGAATTACGGGTGAATCCTGTCAAGCAAAACTTATTCGGCGCGCCGGCTGCCTTGCAAGCCCCGCGCCCTCCGCCTACAATTGCGCCTCTGCGCGGGTGTAGTTCAATGGTAGAACGGCAGCTTCCCAAGCTGCATACGTGGGTTCGATTCCCATCACCCGCTCCAGACTCTCTTCTTCCGGCGTCCTGCCGGATATTCGGTTTCCCAATAGCGATCTAGCTCGTCGAACTTGCTGAACTGCTTTTGCCCAAGCAGCGTCGGTCGTTCGGCTGCGGTCTGACCTTCTCTTTGCGGACGCCGGTCTCGTGGCCAGACGGGAACCGTTTGTAGCGGGTATGTAACTCTCTTGTCTAGGCGCGAAGCGGGCTTCGGCCTTCCTTGTTTCCTGGCGGTGGACGTTCTGGCGATTTCCCAAGGGGAAAAGCCAAATCCGGCCGATGTTGCACTGCGGAACTGCGAGGCCAATACGGGAGTCTGTTGCTGAAGTGAGTGCGGTTCCCGATGTCGATCTGTTGCAGATCAAGCCAGCAAGCGGCTTTGCACGGAATGGGCTGGACGGGGTCGGGAAGCGCTGCTGCCATGTAGTAACATTGTAGTCCCCAACCTTCCCCCCACCCCCGGAATGCATCCATGACCTTGAACGCCCCCGCACATGTACGTCATGAACGCCTGAAACAGTGGGTCGCCGACGTGGCGGCCCTGACCGAACCGGACCAGATCTACTGGGCCGATGGCTCCCAAGAAGAATACGACCGCCTCTGCCGCGACATGGTGAAGGACGGCAAGCTGATCCGCCTGAACCCCGAATTGCGCCCCAACTCTTACCTGGCCTGGTCGGACCCGAGTGACGTGGCTCGGGTGGAAGACCGCACCTTCATCTGCTCGCAGAAGCGGGAGGACGCAGGTCCCACCAATAACTGGGAATCCCCGGAGCGCATGAAGGAAACGCTGCGCGGCCTGTTCAAGGGTTGCATGCGGGGCCGTACGCTGTATGTGGTGCCGTTTTCGATGGGGCCGCTCGGCTCGCCGATCGCCCATATCGGGGTGGAACTGACTGACAGCCCCTATGTGGTGATGAACATGCGGATCATGACCCGCATGGGCAGCAAGGTGTATGACGTGCTGGGCGCGGACGGCGAGTTCGTGCCCTGCCTGCATTCGGTGGGGCATCCGTTGACGCCGGGCCAGCAGGACATGCGCTGGCCGTGCAACCCGATCAAGTACATTGCGCACTTCCCCGAAACGCGGGAAATCTGGTCCTTCGGTTCCGGCTACGGCGGCAACGCACTGCTGGGCAAGAAGTGCTTTGCGCTGCGCATTGCGTCGACCATGGCGCGGGACGAAGGCTGGCTGGCGGAGCATATGTTAATCCTGGGGGTGGAGAACCCACAGGGCGAGAAGCACTACGTGGCAGCGGCTTTCCCCTCCGCCTGCGGCAAGACCAATTTTGCGATGCTGATTCCACCCAAGGGCTTCGAGGGTTGGAAGGTCACCACGGTGGGCGACGACATTGCCTGGATCAAGCCAGGGCCGGACGGCCAGCTGCGCGCGATCAATCCGGAGGCGGGCTATTTCGGCGTGGCGCCGGGCACCTCCGAGAAGACCAATTTCAACGCGATGGCGACGCTGCGCGCCAACGTGCTGTTCACCAATGTGGCGCTGACCGAGGACGGCGACGTGTGGTGGGAAGGCATGAGCAAGACGCCGCCCGCCCGTCTGACCGACTGGACCGGCCAACCGTGGACGCCGGACTGCGGTCGCAAGGCAGCCCATCCGAATGCCCGCTTCACAGTGTCGGCCAGCCAGTGTCCGTCGATCGACGACGCCTGGGAAGATCCGGCCGGCGTGCCGATCTCCGCCTTCGTGTTCGGTGGCCGCCGTGCTGGCACGGTGCCGCTGGCTTATCAGGCCTTCAACTGGGGGGCGGGGGTCTACCTGGCGTCCACGCTGGGTTCGGAAACCACCGCAGCGGCGGTCGGCGCGCAAGGCATCGTGCGGCGCGACCCGTTCGCGATGCTGCCGTTCTGCGGCTATCACATGGGCGACTACTTCGCGCATTGGCTGAAGATGGGGCGGCAGGTGGCTTCGCCGCCGCCGATCTTCTGCGTGAACTGGTTCCGCCAGGGCGAGCAGGGCGACTTCCTGTGGCCGGGCTTTGGCGACAACATGCGAGTGTTGGCCTGGATCCTGGCGCGCAGCAAGGGTCGCATCGGCGCGGCCGAAACGCCGATCGGCTGGATGCCGCGCTTTGAGGACCTGAGCTGGGAAGGCAGCAGCGTGTCGGCCGAGCAGTTTGCGGAGCTGACTCGCGTTGACGCGGCGGCTTGGCAAGCCGAGCTGGAGCAGCACGCTGCCTGGTTCGAATCCCTGGGTGGGCGGGTGCCGAAACTGCTGACGGCGCAGCGTGAGCTGCTGGAAGCCACGCTCGAACAGCAACTGGTCTGATCGACTGCCCCGGGCTCTCCGGAGCCCGGGTGTCTATCAAGGCGCAGGGTGGGATTCGCCCAGCGAATTCGAATCTGCGCCCTGCGTGATGTAGCAGAAGCAATTTTCCGCGCGCTCCGCCAATCCCATCACCCGTACGACGCTCCGGCCGCTGCCGCTTGCCATCATGTACTCCCGGCCTTCCTGGAGCATGCCTTGCTCCTGAACCAGCAGCATGCCGTGATGGCGGGCAGGCGCCGACGGCGGCAGCCAAATCGCGTCGAAGTTGCGCCCCCCCTGGACCACCGGGTTATCGGCGTCCGGTGTCTGCACGGCGCTCAGCAGCACGGCTTCCGGGGTAACGGACAGGATCTGTACACCCAGAGAGGCCCGTTTCAGTTCCAGGCTGGTCTTGCGCCGTACGATGCCGACCGCCCACTGGGAACTGCTTGCCACGCATAGCGCGACCACCTGGCCGCTGCGGATCGAGTTGGCCATTTCCACGGTCAGGCCCATACCACCCTGGCTGATGTCGAGCACGTCACCCGTCACCAGATCGTGGCGTTCCGAACTCAACTGGGCACGGCTACGCGTCGTCAGACGCTTGAGGATGGCCGACACGCCCTGGGTAAAGACCACCCGTTGGCTGTAGGCCTGCCGCTTGTGCTTGCGGGTGACGCGGCGTCCGCACCAGGCTTCGTGCAGATGGCGGATCGCGGCCAGCAGTTCGGCGCCGGTCAGCGAGCCGCCCAGGTCGAGCTTGCGGGGGACTTCGCCATGCTGCGTGACATGATCGCGCAGCCGGTTGGATTCGATGATCAGGGCGTCGAAATCCGCATAGATGACGCTGTTGCTTAGCGCGGGCGGTGTTTCCGGCGTCATCAACTGAGGTGCTTGGGGTTCGGCGGCGTCGAGCCGGTAGCAGACCTGGCCGGATGGTGAGGCGCTCAGCCGGACATAAGGCGCCAGCGAAGTGGCGAGCTGGTCCAGCAGCAGGACGCGGGAGCTCTCCTGGTCGGCGATCAGGCCGGTGGTGATGACGAACAGGCGGGCGAGCGCGAGTCGCGCCGCCGGTTGCGCGGCGGCCGGAATCTCATCGATTGCCAGCGGCGGAACGGCGTCGTACAGGTCGGCCCAGAGCGCGGGCTGGATCGGTTGCCGCGACAGCACGGTCAGCAGCAGGTCCAGCGTGCCCCAATGCAGCATGCCGGCGTGAGGCGACCATGCGGTATTGGCTTGCCGGGCGGCGTGCGGGGCATTCACGCAATCACGGTGGCGCTGGTGCATCAGGGACACACAGGGTTGTGTCGCATTCACGAAGTGCTTGAGCCGGGTCGGCGTCAGCGTGTTCTGCAGCAGATGGATGACCGCATCGTGATAGCGGCGCCGCAGCAGCGGGTCCAGGCGTGCGAGCACCGGCTCCAGCTGCTTTGGCATCTGCAGATGTCCGGCTTCCTGCTCGAACCAGCGCGGCAGGAATTCCATCGCATCCGTCGGCGATAGGCCTTCGAGGTCGGTGACGACCGTCGCAAGCTGCCTGGATGTACCGCCGGCGCGAACCAACCCTTTCAAGGCTCCCAACATGCCTTGGCTCTCCCTGTCCTGGAGGCATGACTATACGGCTTGTCGCGAATCGTTTCACGCTCGAAGGGCGGTCGTTGCGCCGATGTGGTGCCGAAGCCAGCGGGCAGCTTGGCATTGCTGCTGGTGACGGGGTGGTGTGGCGAGTGTCCGTGGAGGGCGGGGACTGCCGGATCGGTCAGCTCTGGCATTCTTCGGGCGGTGCAGCTTTCGTAATCATGGCATTCCGGTCGACGGTTCCGTTCATCAGATGCATCGCGAAGCCGCATGTAGATCGTGCGACCCGCTGCAGCCGATTCGAT
>CBIHQA010000063.1:0-12149 GCA_966211475.1 uncultured Neisseriales bacterium | reverse complement strand
ATTGGTGCTGAGCAGGAACTGGCTTTTGACGGAGAAATCGTTCTCCGACAGGTCCTGGTTGGCCAGCGCCCGCGCCAGGTCAGACAGTTGGGTCTGCTGGCTGCTGAGGTCCAGCCGCAGGGTCTGCTCCTGCCACAGGATGTCTTCGATCAGGCTGTCCTGGCGCTCGTCCTGTTCATTCTTGTGCAGCAGCCAGACGAAGCCCGCCAGCGCCAGCATGAACAGCAGCAGGACCAGGTTGGGCATGGCCCACAACCAACGGGAGCGGGGTTTGCGGTTCGGCGTCACAGCGGGCCCAGGAGTGAATCACTACGGCGCCATTGTGCGAGCGGCCGGGCAGCTTGTCACTTGCGGCTTCCCCTAGGTGTACGGCGGTGTGACAACACGCTGAACAATGGCAATGGCGTGGTGGTGGTGGACAGCGTCATACTGGCAACGGGGCTGGCGGAACGAGCGGGGCGAACGACACACTAACTGGACTGCCTGCGGCATCGGCTGTCGCAATGCCGAGGTTTTCGAAAACAAAGGCACGTTTCTCGCACCACTAGATAGCGCCCGTTCGCAATGCTTCCGTTCTTTCTCTCGAAAGAACTCGGGCCTGTAGCACGCGTGGCAGGAGGAGAGCAGCATGGAGGAAGCGAAACCGGTGCGGGTCACCCTGGTGACCGGTGCAGCAGGGTCCATTGGTCATGCGGTGGTGGCGCGTTTCGTAGCCGGGGGCGACAGGGTGCTGGCGCTCGACCGCGATGCGGAAGGCCTGCATGGACTGGTGGCGCGTTTTGGGGCTGCCGTCACGCCCGTCTGGGCAGAACTGGCGGACTGGTCGACGCTGCATCCGGCCCTGTCGGCGGCCATCGCCGGAACAGGGGCGGTCGGTGCGCTGGTCGCCTGTGCCGGAACGGCGGAATCTGCTTCGCTGGCGGTCACCACGCCAGACAGCTGGAAGCGAGATCTCGATGCCAACCTGACCGCGGGCTACCACAGTGTGGAGGCCGTCCTGCCTTCGCTGCGAGAACGGGGCGGTGCCATTGTCTTCATCTCTACCCTGCATGGACTGACGGCACTGGGGCATCCGGCCCATAGTGCGGCCAAGGCCGGCTTGTTGAGCCTGGCCCGTTCGCTGGCGATGGAATATGGGCGATCCGGGGTCAGGGCCAATGTCGTCTGTTCCGGCGCCATCAAGCCGTCCGTGCTGGAAGCGCGTCGGGCGGCCAGCCCCGGACTCGATGCCGCGTTGCTCCATGCCTACCCGTCCGGTGCGCTGCCGCAGCCGGAAGATGTGGCGGAAGCCGCATGGTTCCTGGCCTCGCCGGCGGCACGCATGATCAATGGCGCAACACTGCCGGTGGATGGCGGCCTGTTGGCTGGCGACCGCGCCCTGGCGGCGGCGATGACGGGACACCCGTTCTGACCGCTGTCATGTCCTATGCTGAACTTATGAACTGACGCAGGCGGATTTGAATTACGAATTGCAAAGGGCGGGGCACCAGATGGACATCGCACTGATCGGCGTAGGATGGGGCGCAGCCAGGTTGCGGGCGTTTGCGTTCGACCCGAAGGGCGAAGTGATCGCCACCCGCCAGAGCGAGCACGGCGTGACCCATCTCGGCCGCCTGGGGTTCGGCGAGGCATTGCTGGCGTTGGTGGTGGACTGGCTGGTGGCGGGGGATGAGCCGCTGCTGCTGGCCGGCCGGGTCGGTGGGCGCGAGGGCTGGGTGGAAACGCCTGCGTTGCCCGCGCCAGCGACGATCCATCAGGTGGCGGCCGCCTTGCATCCGGTGCATTTTGCCAATCGGCAGGCGGCCATCGTGCCGGGCCTCGACATTGGCGGCCCGGGGTTCACCGACGTGCTGCGGGGCGAGGAGACGGTAGCGTTCGGCTTGTCGCCGGAGGCGGGCTGCGTCGTGGTGCTGGGGACGTACAGCCGCTGGATTCATCTGGATGATGGCCGTATCGACCGCTTTGCCAGCTATCCGACCGCGGATCTCGAGACGGCCCTGACGACCCCCGCGCGACCTGCCCGGGGCACAACGCCAACCTGGTCGGAAGCGGCATTTCTGGATGGAGTGGAAACCGCACGCCGCTCCGGCGACTGGCTGCGCCAGTTGTTCGGGGTACGGGCTCGTACGTTGTTGGGAGGCTCGCCGGACAAGGGGTCGCCGTCCTTCCTCTCCGGCTTGCTGATCGGCTACGAATGCCTGACCGCGCTGGCTGACGCTGACTCGCCGGCCGAGGTGACGGTGGTCGGTAGTGCGCCCCAGTCGGACCGCTATCGGCTGGCGCTGTCGGCCTTCGGTGTGCGCGTGTCGGTGATCGACTTCGACCGGGCACTGACCCGCGGCCTCTGGCGTATCGCCCGCGCTGCCGGCTGGTGATGCTTCTCTCCTCGTCGCGCCTAGCCAAACAGGTTCTACGATCCCGGCCGTAAGGCAGGCCGTGCCGGGACGCTCGGACATTCCACAAGGCCATTCTTCGCTGGCTGATCAACCCCCGTCCATTCCCATCCGTCAGACCTGAAAGCCGCCTCAGCATAGTGGTTTTCCCTAGTAGGACAACCCCCAATGGCTGGCCGGCGGCTGGCCGTCCACAATTCGTTCAACCTCACCCGGACCCCGGGCCGTGCATCGCGGCAAACCGGTACGAGGGGTAATAACAGACCAAGGAGACCTCGATGAACACCAAGATGAAACTGACCGCGCTGTTGACCGGCGCTGCGTTCGCTCTGACCGGCCTGCCGACCCTGGCTGCCGATATCGTGATCAAGTTCAGCCATGTGGTAGCCGCCGATACCCCGAAGGGCAAGGCCGCGGAATACTTCAAGAAGCTGGCCGAAGAGCGCACCAAGGGCAAGGTGAAGGTCGAGGTCTACCCGAACAGCCAGCTCTACAAGGACAAGGAAGAGCTGGAAGCCCTGCAACTGGGCGCCGTGCAGATGCTGGCCCCCAGTCTGGCCAAGTTCGGCCCGCTGGGCGTGAAGGAATTCGAGGTGTTCGACCTGCCGTTCATCTTCGACAACTATGCCGAACTGCACAAGGTCACCACCGGCCCGATCGGCCAGAAGCTGTTCAGCAAGCTGGAAACCAAGGGCATCAAGGGCCTGGCTTACTGGGATAACGGCTTCAAGGACATGAGCGCCAACAAGCCGCTGAAGAAGGTCGCCGACTTCCAGGGCCTGAAGATGCGTATCCAGTCCTCCAAGGTGCTGGAATCCGAAATGCGCTCGATCGGCGCCAACCCGCAGGCGATGGCCTTCTCCGAGGTCTACCAGGCGCTGCAGACCGGCGTGGTGGATGGCACCGAGAACCCGCCGTCCAACTTCTTCACCCAGAAGATGCAGGAAGTGCAGAAGAACTACACCGTGTCCCACCACGGCTATCTAGGCTACGCGGTGATCGTCAACAAGAAGTTCTGGGAAGGCCTGCCGCCTGACATCCGCACCCAGCTCGAAAGCGCGATGAAGGACGCTACCAAGTACGCCAACGACATCGCCAAGCAGAAGAATGACGAAGACCTGGAAGACATCAAGAAGTCCGGCAAGACCCAGGTCTACGTGCTGACCGACGCTGAGCGCAAGGAGTGGAAGAAGGCGATGACCAAGGTCCACACCGAGATGGCTGAGCGGATCGGTGCCGACACGCTGAAGGAAGTCTACAAGGAAACCGGCTTCAACCCGAACGAATGATCGGATGAAGACGGCTTTCCGGAGCCAAACTGAATGACCCGTCCCGCAAGGGATGACCGTTGGGGGGATCGCGGCGCATCCGTCGTCGCGAGACCAATGCATGCCGGGCGCTTTGCCGCCCGGTTTTTTTTGCCCCGACCTGGGAGAACAACATCATGAAAATACTCATGAACATACTCGATCACCTGGAGGAATGGCTGATTGCCTTCCTGATGGGCGCGGCGACGCTGGTGATCTTCGTGGCGGTGATGCACCGCTACGCGCTGGGCATCCCGGCGCTGTACCCGATCTTCGAGCCGATTCACCTGAATTGGGCGCAGGAGCTGTGCATCATCATGTTCGTGTGGATGGCCAAGTTCGGTGCGGCCTATGGCGTGCGGACCGGCATCCACGTCGGGGTCGACGTGCTGATCAACCGTTTCGACGGCAAGAAGCGCGCGGCCTTCATCCTGTTTGGTCTGCTGGCCGGTGCCTTCTTCACCGGCACGGTGGCGACGCTGGGTGCAACCTTTGTGTGGGAAAACGGCGCGCACTACGCCTTCTCGCATTTCTTCGGTTTCAACAACCCGGACCTGTTCGAAGGCCCGACCACGCCGGATCTGGAATGGCAAACCTGGGTGGTCTACAGCGCGGTGCCGCTTGGCTCGTCGCTGATGTGCTTCCGCTTCCTGCAAGTAGCGTGGAGCTTCATCCGCACCGGCGAGCTGCCCAAGCATGACCACAGCCACGTCGAAGGCATGGAAGACGTGCTCGACGACGCTAACCTGGTGCCTCAGGACCTGAAGGAGGGCCGCCCGTGAACACCATGATCATTTTCGGGCTGCTGATCGCCCTGATGCTCACCGGCATGCCGATCTCGATCGCGCTCGGCCTGACGGTGCTGACGTTCCTGTTCACCATGACCAGCGTGCCGATCGAATCGGTTGCGCTGAAGCTGTTCACCGGTATCGAGAAGTTCGAGATCATGGCGATCCCGTTCTTCATCTTGGCGGGTAACTTCCTCACACACGGGGGGGTGGCCAGGCGAATGATCAACTTCGCCACCAGCATGGTCGGCCACTGGCACGGTGGCCTGGCGCTGGCCGGCGTGATGGCCTGCGCGCTGTTCGCGGCAGTGTCCGGCTCCAGCCCGGCGACCGTGGTGGCGATCGGTGCCATTCTGCTGCCGGCGATGGTCAAGCAGGGCTTCCCCAAGCAGTTCGGCGCTGGCGTGATCACCACCAGCGGCGCGCTGGGCATCCTGATTCCGCCGTCGATCGTGATGGTGATGTATGCCGTTGCCACCAACACCTCGGTGGGCCAGTTGTTCATGGCAGGTGTGATCCCCGGCATCATGCTGGCGACCATGCTGGGCTTCACCACTTGGTGGCGTGCCCGCAAGAACAACTATCCGCGCCTGCCGAAGGCGAGCTGGGGCGAGCGGTTCGCGGCCTTCCGCAAGAGCTTCTGGGGTCTGTTCCTGATCGTGGTGGTGATCGGCGGTATCTACACCGGCATCTTCACCCCGACTGAAGCGGCGGCGATGAGCGCGGTCTACGCCTTCTTCGTGGCGGTGTTCGTCTACAAGGACCTGCGCCTGAAGCAGATTCCCAAGGTGCTGCTCGACTCCGCCTCAATGAGCGCGATGCTGCTGTATATCATCACCAACGCGGTGCTGTTCTCTTTCATCATGACCAACGAGAACATTCCGCAGGCGATGGCCGACTGGATGGTGTCGCAGGGCCTCGGCTCGATCAGCTTCCTGCTGTTCGTGAACGTGCTGCTGTTGCTGGCCGGCAACGTGATGGAGCCGTCCTCCATCGTGCTGATCATGGCGCCGATCCTGTTCCCGGTGGCGCAGAAGCTCGGCATCGATCCGGTGCACTTCGGCATCATCATGACGGTGAACATGGAAGTGGGCATGTGCCACCCGCCGGTGGGGCTGAACCTCTACGTGGCGTCCGGCATTACCAAGATGGGGATTACCGAGCTGACCGTAGCCGTGCTGCCGTGGCTGCTGACGATGGTGGTCTTCCTGGCGATCATTACCTACGTCCCGGCCATCTCGCTGTGGCTGCCACACCTGCTGTTCGGTTGAGTGGCACACAGCAAAAAAACAAAAAGCGGGGGCGACCCCGCTTTTTGTTTGAACGTATGCACTGGCTGCGTCAGGCCGGAACGCGGTTCTGCCCCCGCAGCAGCTCCGCGAACTGATCCGCCGGCAATGGACGGCTGAAGTAGTAACCCTGCACATAATCGCAGCCGTGTTCGGCCAGGAAGTCGAGCTGTTCGCGGCGCTCCACGCCTTCGCCTGTCACCGTCAGCCCCAGCGAACGGCCCATGGTCACGATCATCGCCACCAGCTTGGCGTGCTGTTCGGACTCCGGGATGCCGGCGGTAAAGACTCGGTCGATCTTCAGCTTCTGCACCGAAAAACGCAGCAGATAGTTGAACGACGCGTACCCTGCGCCAAAATCGTCGATGGCCACCGGCAGCCCCAGCGCACGGATCTTCGCCAGGTTGGCGGCCACCTGTGGCGAATCCTCCAGCATGATGCTCTCGGTCAGCTCCAGCTCCAGTACCTTGGGCGGCAGGCTGTGGCGGGTCAGCGCCGCTTGCAGTCGTTCCGGCAGGTCTGGCAGGTGCAGTTGTGGCGACGACAAGTTGATCGCCACCGTCATCCAGATGCCGAACTGTTCGTGCCAGCGGGCAATCTGCGCGGCCACTTGGTCGATCACCCATTGTCCGATCGGCACGATCAGACCGTTCTCTTCCGCCAGGGGGATGAAGCGGTCCGGCGAGACTAGCCCAGCGCGAGGATGGCGCCAGCGCAGCAATGCCTCGGCACCGGTCACGGCGCGCTCGTCAGCCCGGTAGAAGGGCTGGTAGTGCAGCTCGAGCTGGTCGCCGTCCACTGCCTGCATCAGGTCGGTACGCCAGCGTTGCTGCTCCTTGGCGGATTCCTCCTGGGCTGCGTCGAACACGGCCCAGCCGCGTGTCGATCGTGTACCGCACTGCTGGAGCGCGGCCTCCGCATTGCGTTGCAAGCTGTTGAAGTCGCCCGCATCCACGCCTTGCAGGCTGACGCCAATGCTGACTTCCAACATGAAATGGTGGCCAGCCGTCCCGACGGGTTGCCGCAGCCGGGCCAGCAATGGCATCAGCCGCTCCTCCACCGCCACCGAATCGCTCGCCCTAATCAGCAGGGCAAAACGTTGTCGATCCACCCGGGCCATCGCCTCGCGCTCCCGCACGTCGCGGCCGATTTCCTGAGCGATCTGGTGGACCACCTGCTGCGTGCCGTCGACCCCAAGGTGGCGAGTGACGTCCGACAGCGTGCTCAGGTCGATCAGGCAGTAGGCATAGCGTTGCCCGCTGTCGCGGCTGTGGCTGGCCAGATCCTGCCAGGTTAGCCGCAGATGCAGCACGTTCGGCAGGCCGGTTTCTGGGTCGAAGTAGAACTGCTGATAGAGCTGCTGCTCCGCTCGTTCGCGGGCGTCGGATTCGTACATCAGCGCCATGATGTCGGCAGCGGCGGTCGCAAAGTTCAGCTCGTCCGGCGCCCACGGACGACCGTTGCGATCTTCGACGCACAGCACGGAAATCGGCTTGCCCTGTTGCAGCAAGGTCACGTCGAGCAGGCCGGTGGTGCCGTACTGCTGCCGCAAGGCCGGGCCAAAACTGGCCAGCATCGGTTCGTCGTCGATCCGGTCGAAGGCCAGGGTGCGGCGGGTTAGCAGGGCTTCGCGGTAGGCGGGGCTTGCCGTCAAATCCATGGTTTGCCCGCCGACTTCGCCCCGGCTGCCGGCGCGGTGGTCCATTTCACAAACCAGCTCCCGGTGGTCCTTGGCGAAACGCCACAAGGCCACCGGGCGGTTATCGAGGGTTTCGGACACCATCGCACAGACGTCGTGCAAGCGGGTCTGCAGCACCTCCGGCCCGCTCCCGGACACCCGGATCAATCGCTGCAGTGTTTCCCCCTGTTTCCGCTGGCGACGGCGGGCGGCAGCCAGCGAACGTTCCACCCGCAGTGTCAGTGCGCCTAGCAGCAGGCCGCATACCAGCACGGCGGTGACCCATACCGTGAGCGGGGTTTGCAGCTCGTCCCGCAGGGCTTCGCCGACCAGTTCGGTACGCCAGCTCAGGTAGCCCACCACATGGTTCTGCGCATCGCTAAGCGGGATCTGCGTCAGTCCGGCCGGACGGGTCGACGTCAACTGCAGGTCGCGTACCTGGTAACGATGTGCCAACTCCCGCAGGAAAGCCGGATCCAGTGCCCTTGCGAACACCAGCAAGGCCTGCGGCCGGAAGCGCGGCGAGGGGAGTTCCGGCGCGATCGCCTTGACGGTGACCAGCAGATAGCGGGAGCCGTCCATGACGATGCCCACGCTATCCTCGCGATGCGGGGACTGGTGCTGCGCCTTGCTGATCAGGGTCTGCAGGGCCGCGTTCTGCAGCAGGGGGGTGACCTGCGCGGCGGGTTTTTCCTGTCCGTCCAGCAACACGAAGGCTGGCGTCATGGAACTGCGCAGCAAGAGCGCCAGGTCGAGCTTCAGATTCTGGTAGAGGGAAGGGGTGAGGTTGTCTCTGACCCACGCCATGTCCGGTGCGCCGCCGGTGTTCACGTGGTGGTCCATGTCGCTCCACACTGCGTAGTCCCGCACGGTGCGGACCAGCGACGTCTGCTCAGCCTGCAGGCCGGTTGCGATCAGATCGCGGGCGTATTCGGCATGCAGTCTTTCGAGTCGGGAGGTGGCCTGGTCAAGCAGATAAAGGAAACCGCCCACCGTCAGGCAGAGCAGGATCAGCAGCGGCAGGGCAGGGCGCAGCAGCGCTTGGCGCAGGTGTGCAAGCAAGGGCGTTTCCGGCGGCGAGTAGGACGGTCCCTTCAGACTGCCGGACGCAGGGTAGGGCCGGTGTCCGGCAAGGAGGCTTGCTCCGCCTGAAACAGCGACCGCCGGCCCGTCGGCAAGCTGACCGTCATTTCAGTATAGCGGTCCGGCCGCTGCGCGGGGGAAGGACTGCGGCGCCGCCGGGAAACCACGCCCTGAACCCATCATGCGAAGGGCTGAGATCGTGGAAAGGCGATCGGATTGACCGTCGCCAGCCAACGACGGCTAAGCGCTAGCACTCCTCTTGCTCGCAGAACGAGGCGCAGGCTTTTGCGCCTTTGTGACCACCCCCGACAGCTCGCGCTGTGAGGTGCGAGGGTTCGCGGCGAGCTCGCTCGGCACCCAGGCGGCGACCGCATCGATGAAGACACGCACTTGAGGCGGCAAGAACGCGCGCTCGCGATAGACCAGCGCGATCTGCATGTCAGCGCCGACGACGTTGGCGAGTACTTGCACGAGTGCGCCGCTCTCCAAGTGCGGCGACACGAAGCCAAGCGGGAGGAGCGCGATGCCTAGCCCGCTTACGGCGGCGTCGCACAACAGGGCGATGTCGTTCGAGAAGAACGCGCCTTCAATGTGGAGCTTGCCTCCGGAGACCAACGGCCAGTGAGACTCTGGCAGCTCGCCGCGCGCGAAGCCAAGGAGGCAGCGGTAGCTCCGTAGATCGCGTTGCGTCCGCGGCGTGCCGTGATCGGCGAGGTAGGCCGGCGCTGCGACGGCGATCATCGGGTCGCGGAAGAGGGTGCGCGCGATGAGGCCGGGCTGGATCTGGCTGCTGGCACGGAGCGCGACGTCGTAGTCGCCGTGGAGGAGATCAACGTGCTGGTTCGACGTGTGGACATGGATGCGCAGCGCGGGGTGGCGCGCCGCGAACTCGCAGAGCATCGCATGGAAGCTCTCGTTCATCATCGGGGGCACCGAGACGCGTAAATCGCCACGCACGGCATCATCCGTCATGCGTACGGTCTGCTCGGCGAGTCGCACGGCCTCGAGCGCGATGCAAGCCTGCCGATAGAACGCCTCCCCGATCTCGGTGAGAACAAGGCTTCGCGTGGTGCGGCGGAGAAGGCGCGCACCCAGACGTTCCTCGAGGCGAGCGAGGCGGCGGCCCACCGTCGCGCGCGGGAGGCCTAGCTCGGCAGCGGCACGCGAGAGGGATTTGGCGTCGACCGTCTTGGTGAAGGCGACGAGTTCCGATGTTTCGACAGGATCGCTCATATGGATGAAATTTTAGCAAATGATGCCAATTTTTGATGAATTGATACTAATTTAGATCGAATGCAAGATCTCTCCGTGACCAACCCGCAGCGCTCCCGCATCCGCGGGCGCCCTAGCGCAAAAACCGGAAGAGGTACAAATGATCGCTATCGAAAAGAAACGGATCGCCGTGTTCGGCGCAACGGGAAACCAGGGTGCCGGCGTGGTGCGTGCCCTAAAGGCCAACGGCTGGTTCACGGTGCGCGCTCTCTCGCGCCATCCGGGCAAGTACAACGGCGTCGCCGATGAAGTCGTCGCCGCAGATCTGGAACGGCCCGAGACATTGGCAGCCGCGCTCGAAGGCGCACACGGTGTCTTTCTCGTCACCAATTTCTGGCAGACAGGTACCGATGAGATCAAGCAGGCAACCGCGGCAATCCAGGCGGCGAAAGCAGCGGGCGTCGAACATCTGATCTGGTCGACCCTCCCCAACGTCGAAGCGATCAGCGGAGGCGAGTTCAAACTCCCGCAATTCACGGGCAAGGCAAAGGTCGATGCGGTCGTGGAGGATGCCGGATTCCCGCGTTACACCTTCGTCGTGCCGCCTGCCTACTATCAGAACTTCTCGGGACCATTCGGTCCGCAAAAGCAGCAGGACGGCAGCTTGGGCTGGGTGCTGCCCATCGATCCCACGGTGCGTTGCTTTCACATGGGTGACATCAACGAGCTGGGCAACATCGTGGCCGGCGCGTTCGCGCACCCGGATGAAACTGGCGATGGTGCCTATCTGCCGTTGGTTGGTGACTTCCTGAGCTTCAACGATCTCATCGGCGCGTTGAATCAGTTGGGTCATCCGCTCTCGTTCACCCGAGTTCCTCGGGAGGTGTACGCAGGCTTCTTCCCGGGCGCTGAGGCGTTAGGTGAGACGCTGGCCTATTACCAGACCTATACCTACCTTGGCCCAGGCTCACACGGCGATAACATCGCGCTCGCAAACAAAGTAGCGGGCAAGACGCCGACAACATTTGCATCATGGGCTCGGGACAATTTCCGACTCGGCGCAGCTTCCGCGGCTTGAACCATCACGGCATTTCAAGCTGCACACAAGCGTGCACGCGACGGATGGCCCGCCCGTTCGTCGCGGGGCGCGAATCCGAGCGAGCGTGGCGCCTCGGCGATGACGAGATTGCCGCCAACTTCCTTGCGATGGTTCGGCTCACCGCAATGCGGCTTTGCTCCGCGCCGATGAGCCTACGACCTAGTGCGCGTCCATTGCCTGCCCCACCCGTTGCCGCCGCAACAGCAGTAGCAAGGGCAGCGCCACCAGCATGATCACACCGAAGCCGAGGAACAGCCGCTCATAGGACAGCATGGCCGCCTGTTTGCCCACCTGTGCATTCAGCATGGCCAGGGCACGCGCTTGGGCGACCGCGTCCGACACCGAATTCGGCAGATAGACCGACTTCAGCGCAGCCAGTCGGGCGAGCGTGTTCGGATCGTCGATGCTGATGTGCCGCAACAGCGTGGCCCGGTTGCCGTTCTGCAGGCTGGCCAGCAATGTGGCGCAACTGGCAATGCCAATGGAGCCGCCGAGTTGGCGCATCAGGTTGTACAGGCCGGTCGCGTTCGGCATTTGCAGCGGCGAGATATTGGCCATGGCGAGGCCATTGATCGGCACGAAGATCAGGCCGAGTCCCACCCCGCGCAGCACCAATGGCCACAGGAAATCATCGGTGCCCGACTGCGTGGTGAAGCTCCCATGCCGCCACATTGAATAGGCAAAGATCGCCGTCCCCAGGATGATCAGCGGCCGCGCCTTCACGCCCCGTTGCAGCAGGCGGCTGGAGATCGCCATCATCATCCCGCTGCCGATGGCCGACGGCAGGATCAGCAGCCCGGTCTGCCAGGCGTTGTAGCCCATCAACGTCTGCACATACACCGGGAACATGAACACCGTGCTGTACAACGCAGCCCCTAGCAGGATGGTAAACACCAGTCCGGCGCTGAATTGCCGGTCCTTCAGGATGCGTAGGTCCACGATCGGATGTTCCGTCTCCAGCTCGTGGATCACGAAGGCGAACAACCCGACCACGCTGGCGACCGCATAGGCGATCACCTCGTTGGACTGGAACCAGTCCAGCTTTTCGCCCCGTTCCAGCATGGTCTGCAACGCGCCGATGCCGACCGCCAGCAACAGCAGGCCGACATAGTCGACCTTCTCTGCCTTCTGCTGATGCAGCGAATCCGGGACGAACAGCAGGGTGAGCAACAGCGCAGCCAAGCCCAGCGGCAGGTTGATGTAGAAGATCCACGGCCAGCTGTAGTGTTCGGTCAGATAGCCGCCCACGGTCGGGCCGAGCATCGGGCCGACCATGATCCCCAGGCCGAAGATCGCCATC
>CBIHQA010000062.1:0-12187 GCA_966211475.1 uncultured Neisseriales bacterium | reverse complement strand
GTTCGCGGCGCGCAGCGGACTACTTGCGATAGGAAATCCGCGCAAACTCATGGATACCCAGCACCCGCATCAGCGCGGCCACCAGGTGACTGACACGCTTCAGGTGCACTACCTTGCCCTGCTGCTGCAGCTGGACCAGCAGGTTGAGCAGGCGGCCACCCGCCACGAAATCCATGCGCTCAAGGCCCTGGCATTCGACGATCACGTTCTGGCGGGCATTGCCGTACGCCAGGAGCGGATCCAGTTCGCTGTCGTTGGCGGCAGTGATCACGCGCGGCAGCTCGAAGCTGTCTGCGCCATTCGCGGCCGCGCTTTCCGCCGCGACATCCGGTTTGGCCGCCGACACCTTGGGCGCAACGCGCGGCGGCTCCCAGGACGGGGGCGACTCCTCATAGGTGACGGCGTAGTCGATGGCCGCCGCCTCGAAGGCCGACTCATCGCCACCCCATTGCAGGCATTCCAGCAGCAGTGTCCAGTAGGGTTGGTCCTCCGCCTCCGCCCGGCCGGCCTCGACACGGCCCTGCAGCAACCCGATCAGGGCCGGCAGGGCGACCCATTCGATCGCGGTCTTGCCCTTGCGCAGCCCTTTGAGCAGGTTGGCCAGCGCCACGGCACCTGCCGCATCGATCTCGCGCAGCTTGTTGGCGTCGAACCGGGCGGCCGGCATCTTCGCGCACTGGTCCCGCAGCTGTTCCAATGCCGCATTCGCGGAGGCTTCGGTCAACGCAGCCGGCAGCATGCAGACTGCGGTCTGCTTGCGGGGTGCGTTGTCGACCGGCGCAGGGGTGGCCGACCAGATCGGCGCGGACCGCTCGAACGCCACCACGAACTTCAGCGCCAAGTCGTCGAAGGCCGCGCGGTCGCCCTTGAGGTGATACAGCTCGAACAGCATCAACCACAGTTCTTCGTCGGTGCGGGTTTCGCCCAGCACCTGGGATTCCAGCAGGGCGGCTGCCGCATCGATCTGTTCGTTGGCGAACAGCACCGCCACTTCTTCCAGAACCGAGACCTCTTCCGGCGCCAGGTCGGGCACGCGGAAATCGCTGGTATCCAGCAGGTCGACCCCGCCATTCGCCTGTTGCGACGGGGCGGCGGCGGCTTCCGCTGCCTTGGCCGGCGCGGCCGCCTCCGGTGGGGGTGTCGCGCCTTGGGGACGCTTCACCTCCAGCCCGGCCGGCTTGGCCTCGTTATCGCCCTTTTTCTTGAAGAAGGAAAACACCACGCTTGCTATTCCACGCTGTCAGGGAGCGGTCACGGTGCAACCGGACCCGGTGTGCAGGGTGATTGCCTCACCCAGCACCATATAGAAATCCCGGCCGTCGCGGGTATCGCGCCAGCCGCCGTCACGCCAGGCGAAATGGAACCCGCCGTGCCGCGCTGCGATCCACAGCTCCCGGTTGGGCGTGTGGCGGTTCACCACCACCTTGCTGCCGTCCGGGCACTCGATCTCCAGCACGTTGCCCATCAACACGCATTCGAGGTCCAGGTCTGCCGCATCAAGCTGGTCGACCAGCGCATCGAAGACACGGTCGGTGTGCTGCAGGAATTCGCTTTCGTTCATTATCGCAAGGGATCGGGTTAAATCGTGTAAGGGGGGCGTTTTTCCGTCAGCGCCGCCGGGGGGAACCAGGGCGCTGTGCTACACTCGGCATTCCGCCCGTACAAACCATTATGGATTATGCTGCGCCAAATCGTGCGTGTCAGCCTGGTTGCGCTGATTAGCCTGACCACCCTATATCTTGCCGCCTGCGGCTACAAGGGTCCGCTGTATCTGCCGAAGCCGGGCGCGGAACGTCCATCCTCCGCCCCGAAGACGCCGTGACCGCCATCCACTACCGCCAAGACGCCCTCTACATCGAAGATCTACCGGCTACCGAGCTGGCCGCGCAATTCGGCACGCCGCTGTACGTCTACTCGAAATCCACGCTGCTGGCCGCCTACCAGGCCTACGCCGACGCGCTGGCCGGCGCCGACCACCTGCTGTGCTACGCCATGAAGGCCAACAGCAACCTCAGCCTGCTGAAGCTGCTGGCCGAGCGCGGTGCGGGCTTCGACATCGTATCCGGCGGCGAACTGCAGCGTGCGCTGGCAGTGGGTGCGGACCCGGCCAAGATCGTCTTCTCCGGCGTCGGCAAGACCGAGGCGGAAATGGCCCTGGCCCTGCATCACGGCATCCACTGCTTCAATGTGGAATCGGTGCCGGAACTGCACCGACTAAACGACGTCGCCGGCCGCGAAGGCAAGATCGCCCCGATCAGCTTGCGGGTGAACCCGGACGTGGACGCCAAGACCCACCCGTATATCTCGACCGGCTTGAAGGACAACAAGTTCGGCATCGCCTATCGGGAAGCGCGTGAAGCCTACCGCACCGCCGCCGCCCTGCCGAATTTGAATGTGCTGGGCATCGACTGCCACATCGGTTCGCAGCTGACGGAAGTCCAGCCCTTCGCCGATGCGCTGGACCGGCTGCTGATCCTGATCGACCAGCTGGCCGAGGATGGCATCCACCTGGAACACCTCGACATGGGGGGCGGCGTCGGCATCTGCTACAACGACGAACAACCGCCGGCGGTGGCCGACTACGCCCAGGTGCTGCTCAACCGCCTGGCCGGCCGCAAACTCAAGCTCGTGCTGGAACCGGGTCGCGCGCTGGTCGGCAACGCGGGCGTGCTGCTGACTACCGTGCAGTTCCTGAAGGAAGGCGAATCCAAGCACTTTGCCATCGTAGACGGCGCGATGAACGACCTGATCCGCCCCGCCCTGTACGAAGGCTGGCATCGCGCCCTGCCCGCCGTGCGGCATTCCGATCTGCCCGATGTCACCTACGACGTGGTCGGCCCGGTCTGCGAAAGCGCAGACTTCCTGGCGCAAGACCGCCCGCTCGCCGTCAAACAGGGCGATGTGGTGGCTCTGCTGTCGGCTGGCGCTTACGGCATGTCGATGAGCTCGAACTACAACACCCGGGCACGTGCTGCCGAAGTGCTGGTGGACGGCAGCGAGGTGAAGCTGATTCGTCGCCGCGAGACCATCGAAGAGATGCTGGCGGCCGAACGGGACTGCCTGTAAGGCTGGCCGGACTGCCTCACCAAATAACAACGCCGCCCTCGGGCGGCGTTGTTCATTCCACCATCGCCGGCACAGTCAGCCGGTTGAACTGCCAGCGCCGCCACGCGGCGGCACTAAAGACGGCGGAACAGCCAACCACATTGCCGAACGACACCATCGTCCACGGCAGGTCCTTCACCACCACCACCGCGTACAGCAGCGTCACCAGCGACGAAAACATCCAGAAACCCCAGGACGCCAGCGACACCGCCTGCGCCCCCTCCTTGTCCTGCCAGGCCGACCAGGCCTGCGGCCCGTAAGCAACGATCATCGCCACGCCACACAGCCCGTAGAGGGCCGTCAATACTGCCGCCAGATTCATTGCGGCCCCTCGAACCAGGCGATGCTCTCGACGTGAGCGGTATGCGGGAACATGTTGATCACGCCAGCCGCCTTCATGCGGTAGCCGTGCACATTGACCAGCACATTGGCGTCGCGCGCTAGGGTGGCGGGGTTGCAGGACACGTAGACGATGCGCTTGGGCAGCGCGACCTTGCCTTCGCCGCCGAGGCACTTCACCAGCTCCATCGCGCCATCACGCGGTGGGTCGATCAGCATGCGGTCGAAATGGCCGAGCTCGACCATCTTTTCCGGCGTCATCTCGAACAGGTTTGCCTCGATGAAGCGGGTGCGCTCCGCCAAGCCGTTGTGGGTGGCGTTCTCCACCGCCCGTTCGCAAAGCTGCCGGCTGCCTTCCATGCCGAGCACGGTCGCGCCACGGCACGCCAGCGGCAGGGTGAAGTTGCCCAGACCGCAGAACATATCGGCCACCGACTCGCCCGGCTGCGGATCCAGCAGGTCGATGGCGCGCTTCACCATCACCTGGTTGATGTGCGGGTTCACCTGGGTGAACTCGGTCGGCTTGAACGGCATCTCGATGCCGAACTCCGGCAGGCGATAGTTCAGCGCCGGCGCGTCCAGCGGGTAGAACGGATAAGCGGTATCCGGCCCCTTGGGCTGGAACCAGAACTGCAGCGGGTGTTCCGGCGTGCTGTGCTGGTCGATGAAGGCGCGCAACCTGGCCTCGTCGTCCGGCGTGGGCGGGTCCATCACGCGCAGCACCAGCACCGTCACATCGTCACCGATCGCCAGTTCGACTTGCGGCATGCGCTGGCAGATAGACAAGCCACGGAACAGGTGGCGCATTGGCACCAGCAGGTCGGACACGAACTTCGGCAGCACCTCGCAGGAGGTCATGTCGGCGATGAAACTGGAGCGCTTCTCATGGAAGCCGACCAGCATGCCGCCCTTCTTCTCCACCAGCCGCACCGACAGCCGGGCGCGATGCCGGTAGCCCCAGAACGGCCCGTAGATCGGCGGCAGGATGGTCTCGGCCTTCACCTTGCCGATGTGCCACAGATTGTCTTCCAGCACCCGCTGCTTGGCGGCCACCTGGGCGCGGGCGTCGAAGTGCTGCATCGAACAGCCGCCACAGATGCCGAAGAATTCGCACTTGGGGTCAGTGCGCAGGCCGCTTTCGCGGTAGATGCGGGTGGCCTGGGCAGATTCGAAATTGGGCTTCTTGCGATAGCTGCTGTATTCGACGTCTTCGCCGGGCAGCGCGCCATCGATGAAGATAGTCTTGCCGTCGACGTGCGAGACGCCGTGGCCTTCGTGGTCCAGGGATTCAACTACGGTGCGGGTCATATCGGTTCAAACCGGTCAGTCATGCAAACAGGGCGGTCACCGCGGCGGGCAGTTCCCGCGGGGTGACGCAATAGCCATCCGGATCACAGGCGGCCAGCTCATCGGCGGGGCCGTAGCCCCAGGTGACAGCCAGCGACTTTACGCCAGCCCGGCGGGCGGCCAGCAGGTCATTGTCGCGGTCGCCGATCATCACGCAATGCGTGGCATCCAGCGAGAAACGTTCGCGCAGCAGGTCGATCTGCACGGCCTTGTCGTCCAGGCTGCCGTCCATCGCACTGCCGCTAACGGATTCGAAACGCGGCGTCAGCTCGAAATGCGCCAGGATCTGTTCGGCGTAGCCCTGCGGCTTGGCGGTCACCACGAACAGCCGGTGGCCCATGCCGCGCAAGGTGTCGAGCGCGGTGGTGATGCCATCGTATGGCGCGTTTTCAAACAGACCGATGGTGCCGAAGCGTTCGCGGTAGGCCTCCACCGCAGCCTCGATCCGCGCGGTATCGCCAGTATCGAGCAGCCGTGCGAAGTTACGGCGCAGCGGCGGCCCGATCACCCAGGACAGGTCCGCTTGTGTCGGCACCGGCTGCCCGAGCTTTTCCAGCGCGTACTGTACCGAGCGGGTGATGCCGTCGAACGGGTCGGTCAGCGTGCCGTCGAGGTCAAACAACAGATTGGCCATCGGCCGTCCCAAACAAACTTAGTCCGGGCAGAGCCCGGACCCAAATATCCAAGATTTGTGAACTTGATATAGCGAAGAAGCCGTCGCGAGCGCCCCGAGCCTGGTTCGAGAAGCGCAGCCGTACTTGAGTACGGCGAGCATCGCAGGGCCGGGATCGGGGTGCGCAGTAGGCTTATCGCTATATCAATGGCGGAAATGGCGCACGCCCGTCACGACCATGGCGATGCCGTGTTCGTCGGCTGCAGCGATCACTTCCTCATCACGCATCGAACCGCCCGGCTGGATGATCGCGGACACACCGTTCTCGGCGATCACGTCCACGCCATCGCGGAACGGGAAGAAGGCATCCGACGCGCACACCGAGCCGACCAGCGACAGGCCCGCGTTCTTCGCCTTGATCGCCGCGATGCGGGTGGAGTCGACCCGGCTCATCTGGCCGGCGCCCACGCCCAGGGTCTGGCCGTTGCCACAGAACACGATGGCGTTGGACTTCACGAACTGCGCGACACGCCAGGCAAACAGTAGGTCAGCCAGTTGCTGCGGGGTCGGCTGCTTCTTGGTGACCACCTTCAGGTCAGCCTCGGTAATGCGATGCACGTCCGGGGTCTGCACCAGCAGACCACCGCCGACGCGCTTCAGGTCGAAGCGGTTGGCACCGTCGACCAGCGGCACTTCCAGCACGCGCACGTTCTTCTTGGCGGCGATCAGCACCTTGGCCTCGTCGGAGAACGCCGGGGCGATCAGCACTTCCAGGAACTGGCCGGTCACCGCTTCCACCGTCGCGGCATCCACCGGGCGGTTGAAGGCGATGATGCCGCCGAAGGCGCTGGTGGTGTCGGTGGTGAACGCCAGCTTGTAGGCGGACAGCGGGTCCGCGGCAATCGCCACGCCACAGGGGTTGGCGTGCTTGACGATCACACAGGCCGGCTGGTCGAACACCTTCACGGCTTCCCAAGCCGCGTCGGCGTCGGCGATGTTGTTGTAGGACAGTTCCTTGCCCTGCAACTGGGTGTAGTGCGCCAGGCTGCCCGGCGCCGGGTCCAAGTCGCGATAGAAAGCGGCGGACTGGTGTGGGTTCTCGCCGTAGCGCATGTCCTGCACCTTGGCGAACTGCAGGTTCAGGCGCTGCGGGTAGGCCTGGGTTTCACCGTCTTCGGTGAGCGCGGTCAGGTAGTTGCTGATTGCGCCGTCGTAGGCGGCGGTATGGCTGAAGGCCTTCTTCGCCAGGTTACGGCGGGTGGCGAAGGACAGCGCGCCGCCATTGGCGTTCAGTTCGTCGGTCAACGTGCCGTAGTCGGCCGCGTCGGTGACGATGGCGACAAAGGCGTGGTTCTTGGCGGCGGAGCGCACCATGGCCGGGCCGCCGATGTCGATGTTCTCGATCGCGTCATCCAGCGAGCAGTCCGGACGGGCGATGGTTGCTTCGAACGGGTACAGGTTCACACACACCAGGTCGATGTTGCCGATGTCGTGCTCGGCCATCTTGGCGACGTGGGCCGGCAGGTCGCGACGACCCAGGATACCGCCGTGCACCTTCGGATGCAGCGTCTTCACGCGGCCGTCCAGCATCTCCGGAAAACCGGTGTAATCGGCGACTTCGGTCACCGGCAGGCCGGCTTCGGCCAGCATCTTGGCGGTACCGCCGGTGGACAGCAGTTGCACGCCATGGGCGTGCAACGCGCGGGCGAAGTCCAGCACGCCGGTCTTGTCCGACACACTGATCAGCGCACGTTCGATTTTGACGAGGTTCATTTCCGGAGGGTCCTAAACTAACGAAATCGGGCAGCGAAACCAGCCAGCGCAAGCGCTGGCCCTACGACCTACAGGAGGCCGTGTTCCTTCATCTTCTTGCGCAGCGTGTTGCGGTTGAGCCCCAGCCATTCGGCGGCCTTGCTCTGATTGCCCCCCGCCTTGTCCAGCACTTCCTGGATCAGCGGGCGTTCCACGCTCTTCAATACCATGTCGTAAATCCCAGCCGGCGTTTCGCCGTCCAGGTCTGCGAAATACTGACGAATCGCCTGCTGCACGCAGGCGGCGACGGCATCCGGTTGTGCCATATGTCCCCCAAAAGAGTCTCGGAGGCGCAAAGCCAGATCGTGATGACGCCCGGACTCGGGTACGGGGGTGATCATGTCCATGTCTCTGTCGCCTCTCAGGCGGCCGCCGGGTAGGCAGCCGCTTCGTCGCCGCGCTCGAGGGCCGCAAAGTAGCGGTCCACGGCTGCGTATTGTTGTGTCGTTGTTTCCAACGTATTCATGTGCCGGCGAAACGCTTCCGCCGCCGGCAAATCCCGTACGTACCAAGCAATGTGCTTGCGCGCCACCCGGCAGCCGGTGTACTCGCCATAAAAGGCGTACAGATCGGCCAGATGCCCGGTCACAATGGCGCGTATCTCCGCATAATCCGGCCCCGGCAACAGTTCGCCGGTGGTCAGGTAATGCTCGATCTCCCGAAACAGCCAAGGCCGTCCTTGTGCTGCACGGCCGATCATCACCGCATCGGCGCCGGTGTGGGAAAGCACGAAGCGTGCCTTTTCGGGCGAATCGATGTCGCCGTTCGCCACCACCGGAATACGCACCGCCTGCTTCACCGCACGGATGGTGTCGTACTCCACCGCGCCGGTGTAACCGCAAGCCCGCGTCCGACCGTGGATCGCCAACGACCGGATGCCCGCCTGCTCCGCCATCTGGGCAATTGCCAGCGCGTTCTTGTGCTCGGGATGCCAGCCGGTTCGGAATTTCAGCGTCACCGGCACATCGACCGCACTCACCACCGCATCCAGAATGCGTGCCACCAGTGGCTCATCCTTCAACAGGGCAGAGCCGGCGGCGACATTGCAAACCTTCTTGGCCGGGCAGCCCATATTGATGTCGATGATCTGCGCACCCTTGGCCACGTTGTAGCGTGCAGCCTCGGCCATCATCGACGGCTCCGCTCCGGCAATCTGCACCGCAATCGGCCCCGGTTCCCCTTCGTGGTTGCCGCGGCGCACCGTCTTGTCGGTACCCCACAGCGCCGGGTTGGACGCCACCATCTCGGAGACCGCCAAGCCCGCCCCCAAGCGCTTCGCCAGCATGCGGAACGGCCGGTCCGTAACGCCGGCCATCGGCGCCACGATCAAGCGGTTCTTCAATGCGTAAGGTCCGATCTGCATGGGACGTGCGGATGCCGGGCTTCGAAAAGGGGCGCCTATTTTAGCGGCAAGCCTCTCCCACAGGAAGCAATATCTGACTATTTTTTGAACAAGACCGACCGGCGGAGGGCATTCCGGATGAAATCCGCCGGATTTGTCCGGGTCGGGCATGCTAAAATGCTTCGTTTCCCGTTTTGCTTTGACGAATCATGGACTTGACTGCGCTGACTGCCCTCTCCCCGCTTGACGGCCGCTACCGTCGCCAGGTGGAAAAACTCGCTCCGCTGTTCTCCGAATACGGCCTGATGCACCGCCGCGTGCAGGTGGAGATCGAGTGGCTCAAGCTGCTGGCCGAAACCGCCGCCATCGCGGAAGTGAAGCCGTTCTCCACCAGCACCGTGGCCGCGCTCGACGCGCTGGTCGCCGGCTTCTCGCTGGCCGATGCAGAACGGGTGAAAGCCATCGAGGCGGTCACCAACCATGACGTGAAGGCGATCGAATACTTCCTGAAGGAACGCTTCGCTGAGAATGCCGAAGTCCAGGCCGCCAGCGAATTCATCCACTTCGCCTGCACCAGCGAGGACATCAACAACCTGTCCCACGCGCTGATGCTCCAGGCAGGCCGCGACCAGGTGCTGCTGCCGGCGCTGGACGGCGTCACCCGCCGCCTGCGCGAGCTGGCTCACCAACTGGCCGACGTGCCGATGCTGTCGCGCACCCACGGCCAGACCGCCAGCCCGACCACGCTGGGCAAGGAACTCGCCAACGTCGTCTACCGCATCGAACGCCAGCGCAAGCAGATCGCCGATCAAGCCATGCTGGGCAAGATCAACGGCGCGGTCGGTAACTTCAACGCCCACCTCTCCGCCTATCCGGACGTGGACTGGGAAACGCTCGCGAAGCGCTTTGTCGAAGACAAGCTGGGGCTGGCCTACAACCCCTACACCATCCAGATCGAGCCGCACGACTACATGGCCGAGCTGTACGACGCCATGGTGCGGGTCAACACGATCCTGATCGACCTGGACCGCGACGTGTGGGGCTACATCTCGCTGGGTTACTTCAAGCAGAAGGTCAACCCGAACGAAGTCGGCTCCTCGACCATGCCGCACAAGGTCAACCCGATCGACTTCGAAAACTCCGAGGGCAACCTCGGCGTGGCCAACGCGCTGCTGACCCACCTGGCGCAAAAGCTGCCGGTGTCCCGCTGGCAGCGCGACCTGACCGACTCCACCGTGCTGCGCAACATGGGCGTGGCGTTCGGCTATTGCGTGCTGGGTCTGTCGGCCCTGCAACGCGGCCTGAACAAGCTGGAGCCGAACCCGGCCCGAATCGCCGATGACCTGGACGCCGCCTGGGAAGTGCTGGCCGAGCCGATCCAGACTGTGATGCGCCGCTACGGCCTGCCCAACCCGTACGAGCAGCTCAAGGCGCTGACCCGTGGCCAGGGCGGCATCACCCGCGAAACCCTCGCCGCCTTCATCCAAGGCCTCGCCCTGCCGGAAGCCGAAAAGGCCCGCCTGCTGGCGCTGAGTCCTGCCACCTACACCGGCAAGGCCGCCGAGCTGGCCAAGCGGATCTGACCAAGACCCAAGCCACCACGTACCCCAACCGGGTGCGTGGTGGCGACATGCCAAAGCACAATGATTCGTAAACTGATCCGACGCGTCCTGCGCCTGCCCACGCTGCCCCGCAGCAGCCTGGAGGCGATCCCCGTCAAGAAGCACGGCGTTCGCCGCGAACAACTGAGTTCCGCCGCGCTGAAGACCTGCGACAAGCTGCAAGCCGCCGGCTACACCGCGCTGGTGGTTGGTGGTGCCGTACGCGACCTGCTGCTCGAACGCGAGCCCAAGGACTTCGACGTGGCCACCAACGCCACGCCGGAAGACGTGCAACGCGTATTCGGCCGCCGCGCCCGCATCATCGGCCGCCGCTTCCGCATCGTGCACGTCCCCTATGGCCCGGAAGTGATCGAAGTCACCACCTTCCGCGGCGAAGCCGACGAAGCCCACCTGGACGGTGAAACCGGTCGCATCCTCAAGGACAACATCTGGGGCGACCAGGAAACCGACGCCCGCCGTCGGGACTTCACCGCCAACGCGCTCTACTACGACCCGTCCAACGAGGTGATCTACGACTATCACCAAGGCGTGCGCGACCTCAAGCGTGGTCAATTGGTGATGATTGGCGACCCCGCCCGTCGCTACCGTGAAGATCCGGTGCGCATGCTGCGCGCCGTGCGACTAGCCTCTAAGCTGGACCTGGCCATCGAGCAGGAAACCGCCGCCCCAATGGCGGAGCTGATCCCTCTGCTCAAGGATGTGCCGCAAGCCCGTCTGTTCGACGAGCTGACCAAGATCCTGGTCTCCGGCGCCGCCGAAAAGTGCATGGAAGAGCTGCATCGCACCGGCCTGTACAAGGCCGTGCTGCCGCAACTCGGCAAGATGCTGGCCAACCAGCAGGACCGCCGCTTCGTGCTGAACGCGATGCGCCGCACCGACCAACGCATTGCCCAGGACAAGCCGGTGAACCCGGCCTTCCAGTTGGCCGCCCTGTTGTGGCCGGCCTGTCGATATCGTTGGCAGCAACTGGAAAGCAACGGCCAGAGCCGCATCCAGGCCATGCTGAACGCCATCGAGGACGTCATCGACAGCACCCGCGGCCTGATTCCCGCCCGGCTAACCGCCACCATGCGCGAAATCTGGTCGCTACAACCGCGCTTCGAAGGCCGTAACGGTCGCCGCCCCTTCCGCCTGCTGGAACATCCGCGCTTCCGCGCCGCCTACGACTTCATGATGCTGCGCGCCGATGCCGGCGAAGTCGAACAGGAAATGGGCGAATGGTGGACCCGCTTCCAGGATGCCGACGCACAGACGCAAGACGCGATGCTGCAACCGGAAAAAGCGACCGATGCTAAGAAGAAGCGCCGTCGCCGTCGTCGCCGCAAGGGCGATGGCGAAGCCGTCACGGCGGACGAAGCCGGCGACAGCGGCTCGGACGACCAGGACGGCGACGAGGACTAATGGCCACCGCCTACATCGGCTTGGGCGGCAACCTGGGCGACCCCGCTGCCGCCATGCGCGAAGCAGTCGCCCATCTCGCCGCGCAACCGGGCATCCGGGCCGCGACCTTATCTCCGCTCTACCGCAGCGCACCGGTCGGTTACGCCGACCAGCCTGACTTCATCAATGGCGTCGCCCGACTGGAAACCACGCTGGAACCAGAGGCGCTGCTCGCCGTCCTACTCGACACCGAACACCTGCACGGCCGTATCCGCAGCTTCCGCAACGCACCGCGGACGCTGGATCTGGACCTGCTGTTATACGACGACCGCGTGCTCGATAGCGAGACGCTGACGTTGCCGCACCCCCGCATGCATCAACGCCGTTTCGTGCTGCAACCGCTCCACGATCTGGCAGGCAATATCGACCTGCCCGGCCTGGGCTCTCTTGCCGAGCAGCTTGCCGCCTGCCAAGATCAAGCTGTCGTCCTACTCGAAAGCTGACTGAATGCGAGACCGCTCCACCGCCCCTCATCGTTACGTTGTCATCGAAGGGCCGGGGGGCGTGGGCAAGACCGCGCTCGCGCAGAAGCTGGCGGAACACTGGAACGCAGAATTCCTCGGCGAC
>CBIHQA010000061.1:0-12224 GCA_966211475.1 uncultured Neisseriales bacterium | reverse complement strand
CAGAGAACAGCTCGGTCAGGTTGCGGTGTTCCACCTCGATGGACAACACATTGCCCGGCCCTTCGCGGGCCGGCAGTTCCAGAACCCGGCCATCGACATAGGCCAGCTGAGCGTTCACGCGCTCCAGCTCACGCTTGGCAACACTGACCGGCACGGCCGCGACCGATGCGGTGGCTCGTACCGCCACCCGCTCGCCACGGTCCGACAGGCCGATCCGCTCCACCGGCCGGCCGGGCGCGACGGTCGCCCGCACCTCGCCGCCACCGGCCGGGTAGAAACCGTGACGCAGCAGTTCGATATCGGTCTGCACACCCATCCGCCGCACCAGCGGCAGCCAGCTTCGGATCAGGAAATCCGCCGGCGGCGCCATCGGGTTGTGGGTGCCACCGCTAACCTCCACCGTGCTCGGCCCATCCGCGTACCACAGCGCCGGCAACACCGTCTGCAGCACCAGCGTGCAGCTGCCCGCCGTGCCGATCGCAAAGCGGTAGTCGCCGCCACGGATCGTTCCGGGCTCGAATTGCAGCGTCTGAGAGCCGGGGCTCGCGCCCTCGATGGTGGCGCCGGAAATCACCGCCGCCGCCTGCACCGCCGTCAGGTGCTGGCGCAACAGGCCCGGCTTCTGCCGCTTGGCGCGGATGCGTTCGATGCGAAACGGCGTGCCAGTGATCATGGACAGCGTCAGCGCCGTTCGCAGGATCTGGCCGCCGCCCTCGCCTTGGGCGCCGTCCAGTTCGATCAAATTCAAGGTGGTTTGCATGTTGTCGTTTTTCTTGTGTCGCGGGCCTTGCCCCCTCCGGGCAAGGCCGTCGCGGCGTCAGGGGACGCCGCAGATTTTCAGGTACTCCGCGATGACGTGGTTGATCCCGTACTCCAGGCATTCCACTGTCAGCGCATGACCGATCGAGACCTCCAGGATGCCGGGAATCGCCAGGAACGCGGGCAGGTTCTGCAGGTTGAGGTCATGTCCGGCATTGACACCCAGGCCCAGCGCCGTGGCCTTCTCCGCGGTCTGGCGGAAACGCGCTAGCACCGCCGTCGCCTGGTCGGTACCGAAGCACTCGGCATAGGGTTCGGTGTAGAGCTCCACCCGATCCACGCCGATCTGCCGCGCGAGCTCCAGTGCCTGGCAATCCACGTCGATGAACAGGCTGGTGCGGATACCCCGCGCCTTCAGCCGGGCGATGATGGGTTCGAGCACATCCCGGCTGCGCGCGATGTCCCAGCCATGGTCGGACGTCAGCTGCCCCGGCGCATCCGGCACCAGGGTGCATTGATCCGGGCGGACCCGCTCCACCACCTCCATGAAATCGTCTGTCGGATAGCCTTCGACATTCAGCTCCCGCCCGTACTGCCGGCACAGCGGCAGCAGCCCTTCCACGTCCTGATAGCGGGCATGGCGCTGGTCGGGACGCGGATGCAGCGTGATGCCGTGCGCGCCAAGCTCCAGGAAGCGGCGCGAGAATTCGAGCACGTCCGGATAGTTGCGGCCACGGGCGTTCCGCAGCAGCGCGATCTTGTTGATGTTGACGGATAACTTGGTCATGTTGGGGTCGAACTCGGTCGTTTAGTTGGGGATGTACAACGCGTCGCGCGGTGGCTCGCGACAAGCCTACCATGCGTCGGGCATGGAGAAACGGTAGGTAACCATGCGAGGAGCGTTTCACGTGAAACGCCGTCGTACGGTTCTCAATTTGAAGCAAACACCAGTCAGGTGGCTTATCCGCCCGGTGCTGTTCAGTTCAAACTAAACCATGGCTTTATTTTAATTCGACTTTTCTCCCAACGCCGCAAGTAGCTCATTTAATAAGCCACAATACTTCTCAAGTGTATCCGCCGCTATTTCATGCTGCTCTTTGTTGAGTCTATAAATTTCAACCAATTCCAAAGGAGGGGTCCCTCCAAAAGAGTATGAAACGGTCCGTCGAGCAGAGTTCGGCACTAACTTGCGAGTTCCATCACCCTGGTCTTGCCATTCTTCCCAAACACCCATTTTCCGCTTTACAAGATTTACCTCCCCGAACCCCAACCTTGGTGCAATTGCGTGACTTGATAAATCTCTATAGTTGCGAGTAGCTAATTTATATTCTTTCGAATCGATCCTTTGCAGAGAAGACATTAGAGCCCCAGCCTCTCCCCACGAGGCCCCAATCCTCTTAATTTGATCTTCAATCTTTCCACGCGAAAGATACCGCCCGGGCTTCAAGGCATCTTCATCAAGCACATCCCTATATTCTCCATCCGTTCTGAGATTGGCTAAATGGATCGAGTTGGTGATAGCTTTTCCAAAACGATCCCTTGTTGAGCTCGGATAAAGCAAGCAAGTATGCACAATGGGCTCAACCAAGTGCATTTGTAGAGACCATCTTTCTTGCTCATCGTATTTTTCCAATACGTTAATCCAAGCAACCCATTCATTTAACCTTACTCGCCACGCATTTATTTGATTTATATTCTCTCGAAGCTCGTCACTAACTAGAAAATCGCCTAAGAGAGGCCATGCCCCTTCTCGGGTAATTTCTACCATCTCGTATGAATACGGAGATATTAGATCTCCACTCATTGATTCTAAAGCGTCCCAAAATTGACTATATGCCTTTTCAAATAACTTGCGTGCTGAACTCATTTTCTACCCCTTCACACACACCACCTGGCGCAGGGTATGCACCACTTCCACCAGGCTTGCCTGCGCGGTCATCACCGCGTCGATGTCCTTGTAGGCCATCGGGATTTCGTCGATCACGTCGGCGTCCTTACGGCATTCGACGTGGGCGGTGGCCTTGACCTGGTCGTCCACCGTGAAGCGGCGCTTCGCTTCGTTACGGCTCATGGTCCGGCCAGCGCCGTGGCTGCAGGAGCAGAAGGCCTCCTCGTTACCCAGCCCGCGCACGATGAAGCTCTTTGCCCCCATCGAGCCCGGGATGATGCCGAGCTGGCCTTTCTGCGCCGACACGGCGCCCTTGCGGGTCACCAGCACCTCCACGCCGAAGTGGGTTTCCTTCTGCACGTAGTTGTGGTGACAGTTCACCGCCTCCACGTCCGCTTCGAAGGGCTTGGCGATCACCTTGCGGGCGGCCGCCACCACGTTCTGCATCATCACCGCCCGGTTGCGGCGGGCGTAGTCCTGCGCCCAGCCGACCGCTTCCACATAGTCGTCGAAGTGCGCGCTGCCTTCTTCGAAGTAGGCCAGGTCGCGGTCCGGCAGATTGGCGATGTGCTGGCGCATATCGGCCTGGGCCAGTTCGATGAACAGGTTGCCGATGGCGTTACCCACCCCGCGCGATCCGCTGTGCAGCATGAACCACACGCGGTCGGCCTCGTCCAGGCAGACTTCGATGAAGTGGTTGCCGGTACCGAGCGTTCCCAGGTGCTTGTGGTTGTTGGTCTTTGCCAGTCGCGGATACTTTTCGGTGATCCGCTGAAAGCCCGGCAGCAGTGCCGACCACATGGCATCCACCGTGTCCGGTGCGGTATCCCAGGCGCCCTTGTCTCGTCCGCTCCTCGTATTGCTCCGGCCATGGGGCACCGCACGCTCGATCACGCCGCGCAGCCCGGCCAGGTTGTCCGGCAGGTCGGCGGCGGTCAGCGTGGTGCGCGCGGCCATCATGCCGCAGCCGATGTCCACACCGACCGCGGCCGGAATGATGGCGCCACGGGTCGGGATCACGCTGCCGATGGTCGAGCCCTTACCCAGGTGCACGTCCGGCATCACCGCCAGGTGCTTGAAGATGAAGGGCATCCGCGCGGTGTTCATCAGTTGCTTTCTGGCCTCGTCCTCCACCGGCACGCCATTGGTCCAAAGCTTGATGGCGGCGCCGTTTTCCACGTCGAGTACGTTGTAGTCCTGTTGCGCGTTCATGCTGTGTTTCCCATGTTCTTGCTGCGATGCGGGGCCAGGCGGCGTTCACGCCGGCAGGCGAGGCATCGTACGGCGGTGGAGTAGACGTAGCCCCTGGCTGTCTCGTACCACCATTGTTGTTGCTCGGCCAGCCAGACTTGGCGGGCACCGCAGTCGCGGCATCGGAATTCGACGGTTTCGTAGTATCCGCGCCGCACGAAGTCCGGCTCACCATAACTGTTGTAGGGGGCAAGCGCCGACCGGTTCACCCGGATGCTGCCGGCGGGTGCGATCTTGCTTCCTTCCGGCAACTGGGTTTGCCAATCCGCCTGCTGTTTCTTTTCCTTCCTTCGCGCCATGATCCGGGCGCGCTTTTGTTTTCCGCTCTGCATGGCGGTGTCCTCTGATATTTCTCCGTAGGGCGGAAAGGCGCAGCGTCTTCCGCCGTGGCGCCGTGATGCGAAGGACAAATCTTCCTAGGCATCCGGCGAAAGGCGCTGCGCCTTTCCGCCCTACGAACAGCTACGTCTTCAACGTCACCAGGCCGTTCAGCACCTGGTCCAGGCCGCCGAATACCGAGATGCGGTCGATCCGTTCCGCTACGCGCTCCAGGGTTTCCAGCTCCTTCAGTCGCAGCGCGGTCGGGTTTTCTTCCATCACCTTGGCGGTGTTCAGCAACGAACGGGTCGCGGCGGTTTCCTCGCGGCGGCGGATCACGTTGGCTTGGGCGGCCTTTTCGGCCTCCACCACCTGCGCCAGGATGGTCTTCATCTCACCCGGCAACACGATGTCCTTCACGCCGAGGCCCGCCACGTCCAGGCCGAAGCCCACCAGCTTGTCGGCCAGGTGCGCGGTCACCACCTCGTCGATCAGTTGCTTGTTCTCCAGCAACTCGTCGAGCGAACGGGTACCGATCGCTGCCCGCAGCCCGAACTGCAGCTCGCGGTACAGGTGGTCGGCCGGCTTGGCCAAGCGCCCGAAGGCGGTCAGCACGTCGGTGTAGCGCCAGTTGGCAGTCAGGTTCACCCGCAGGCTGACCTTGTCGCGGGTCAGGATTTCCTGCCCGGTCACTTCCAGCGCCTGCAAGCGGGTATCAACCAACTCCACCGACACCTCGCGGCTGAAACGCCAGAAGGCGGACAAACCCGGCTCCAGCAAACGCACCACCGCACCGTCCACCTTCAGCACGCCGAGGTGGTAGGCCGGCACCTGGGCCAGCAGCACGCCCGGCACACCGATCACCGGCCGCGCACGCAGCGCCGGCTGGGTCAGTTGCGTCGCCAGCGCCGCCGGCAACTGGTAGCCCTGCTTCAGGTCCACGCGCTCGAGGTGCTGCTCCACCACGCCCTTCCAGTACAGGCGGCGGGTTCCCGGCGGCAGCATCTCCACCAGCAGGCCGTTTTCATACCGCAGGCCGACCTCGTCTTCCGCCAGGTCCATCGCCTCGAAATAACGCTCGATCACCGCCGGCTCCTGCTTGCGCAGGTAGTCGGCCACCGGGTGGTCAAACAGCGGCGCATCCAGCCGCCAGGCCTGCATCGACAGCCGTTTGAACGGGTCGAACAGGGTCAGCGTGCCGGCTTCCAGCACGCGGTCGAAATCGCCATCACGCAGCAGCAGGCCACGTTCGTTCTTCTTCACAACAAAACGCTTCCACATTTTTCTTTTCCTATATCAGCGGGTGCCGGCGGGCGCCGGCCCGGCGGACCGATGAGACGGCCCTAGCGGGGAGGTGAGCGGGTCTGTTGCGATCAGATCGGGGAATGTGCTGCCTCCCCCCTCCCTGCCACATCAAGCCCGATCACCTTGCCGCGAGAGCGGAACCACAGGCCGGCCGGGCCGGCGGCGGGCGCTTGCGCGCACCGCAGCCAGCGGGTACTGCTTTCTTCCAGAGAAACTGCCGTTTCAGGGCAGTGTTCGAACGGGACTCGAACCCGCTACAGACCGATTTTTGTCGGTTGCTCTACCCAATGAGCTATCGAACGTGCGACCCCAGGGAATCGAACCCAGACGATGTCACCAGACGCCGCATGCAATCTCCTCCTCGCCCGGCGGCATACACAGGAGCAACAGCCTTTGCCGGCCCCGGCGCACCGGCGGGGCTTGAGAACCCCGGCCCGTCGGCCATTGGCGATTTGTCGATCACGCCCTTCTTATTGCGAAGACCGTGCCAGGCGGGGCCATAACGGCATAAAGAAGAATGCAAGCGATTGAAGAAAAAAGAATTTTTCTTTTTTCGACGTAATATTATCGTCGTGCTGATCGATCCGTTTTCTGATTTTTCATATAAAATTGGATAGCCATTTATCTAAACAGATCATCTCCAATGCGCAAAACCGTCGTCATCGGCTTTCTCGGCTCCGTGCTCGACTACACTGGCAAAGGTCCGACCCGCTGGGAGAAGTGGCGCCCCACGGTCGGCCTCTGCCAGCAGGAGGACTTCATCGTCCACCGGCTGGAGCTGATCCATTCGCCGCGCGACCGCGGCCTGGCGGAGCGCACGCGGCTGGACATCGAGTCCGTCTCGCCGGAAACCGAGGTGCGCCGTACCGAGCTGGCGCTGCGGGACCCGTGGGATTTCGAGGAGGTCTACACCGCGCTGCACGACTTCGCGCGCAGCTATGCCTTCGATCCGGACAACGAGGACTACCTGGTCCACATCACCACCGGTACCCACGTCGCGCAGATCTGCTGGTTCCTGCTGACCGAGGCGCGCTACCTGCCGGCGCGGCTGGTGCAGACCTCGCCGCCGAAGAAGCGCGAGGAGGACGGCACCGCCGGCACGGTGGCGGTGATCGACCTGGACTTGTCGCGCTACAACCAGATCGCCCAGCGCTTCCGGCGCGAGCATGAGGAGACGGTTTCCTTCCTGAAATCCGGCATCGCCACCCGCAGCCCGAACTTCAACCGGATGATCGAGCAGATCGAACGGGTGGCGGTGCGGTCCCGGGCACCGATGCTGTTGATCGGGCCGACCGGCGCGGGCAAGTCCTTCCTGGCCAAGCGGGTGTACGAGCTGAAACGGGCGCGGCACCAGTTGTCCGGCCGCTTCGTGGAGGTGAACTGCGCCACGCTGCGCGGCGACGCCGCCATGTCCGCCCTGTTCGGCCACGTGAAGGGGGCCTTCACCGGTGCGCAGAACGAGCGCCCCGGCCTGCTGCGGGCCGCGGACGGCGGCCTGTTGTTCCTGGACGAGATCGGCGAACTGGGCCTGGACGAGCAGGCGATGCTGCTGAAGGCAGTGGAGGAAAAGCGCTTCTTCCCGATGGGGGGAGACCGCGAGGTGGAAAGCGACTTCCAGTTGATCGCCGGCACCCACCGCGACCTGCGGCAATGGGTGGCGCAGGGCCGCTTCCGCGAAGACCTGTATGCCCGGATCAATCTGTGGACCTACGAGCTGCCGGGCCTGGCGGCGCGCAGCCAGGACATCGAGCCGAACCTGGAATTCGAACTGGCCCGCTTCGCCCAGGAGCAGGGCGAGCAAGTGCGTTTCAACGTGGAAGCCAAGCGCCGCTACCTGGCGTTCGCCACCTCGGCGGAGGCCGCCTGGCCGGGCAATTTCCGCGAGCTGTCGGCGTCGGTGACCCGGATGGCGACGCTGGCCGAGACCGGCCGCATCACCGAAACGGTGGCAGAGGAAGAGGTCGGCCGGCTACGACGCACCTGGTCGGACGGGCGAGAGGACGGTATCGACCGACTACTGGGAGACAGAGCCGCCACGCTGGACCTGTTTGACCGCATGCAGTTGGAGGGCGTCGTCCGGGTGTGCCGCGAGAGCAAATCGTTGTCCGACGCCGGCCGGCGGCTATTCGCCGCGTCTCGGCAGGAGAAGAAGCAGCCGAACGACGCCGACCGGCTGCGCAAGTACCTGTCGCGCTTCGACCTGAGCTGGGAACAGCTGACGGAATGAATCCGCCGTGAATCAGGCGCGTGGAGCGGTGATCCCATTCACCGCGCGCACCAGCAATTGCCAGCCGGCATAAGCCGCCAGCGCGGCACCGATCCAGACCGTGAGCGAAGGCGCGTCCTTGCCGGCGTTCAGCCCGGTCTCGGACAGCTGCATGACCGTCAGCGTGCCGTTGTAGGCGGCATGCAGCAGGATACAGGGCAGCAGGGAGCGGGTCCGGGCGTACAGCCAGCCCAGCAGCAGACCCATCAGCGACGCGCTGGCAAACTGGTACAGGTTGAGGTGCGCCAGACCGAACACCACGGCGGACAAGACGATGGCCCGCCGCGGCGAATACTGCTGCAGGAAGCTGCGCAGGATGATGCCGCGGCACAGCATCTCCTCCAGCACCGGGGCCAGTAGGCATACGCCGACCACCGAGATCACGTCGCCCGACATCATCTGCTGGAACATGTCGATCTCCGCCTCGGACATCGGCACCAGCCAGACCAGGAAGGCATCCAGCGCCATGGCCGCCATCACCGCGCCCGGCAGCAGCAGGCAGACCGGCAGCACCAGCATCCGGATCGTCTGCGGCGCGGAGGCCGGGGCAGCGTGGAACAGCGCTGCGTACGACAGCCGCTTGTAGTGCATCAGCGCGGTGAACAGCAGCGCATTGCCGAAGAAGGTGGACAGCCCGCCCAGGCCGGACAGCGTGTAACCGAATAGCCCGCCCACATCGTGCAGCACCGACCCGGCGACCAACTCCAGCCCGAACAGCACGACCACCAGCAGCAGCGCCTCGACGAAACTCGGAAACGACGCGTGTTGCTCATTCGGTGCCATCGGCACGCTCCCTGGACAGACCCTGTGGATGAGCCTGCAAGGGTAGCGTGTTTCCGGTCGACGGGGCAGAGGCCGGTAGGAGCGCCCCTCAGACGGCTGCGAGCGGCGCTTGCTCGATCATGCGGCCCAGTTGCCCGCCCTGCTTCACCACGAAGGCCTTCAGCCGGGCCGGATAGTCCGCCGCCACCGCCTGCCGTACCGAAGGACGCTGCGACAGGGCCTTGGACCAGGCCTTCACCTTGTTCAGCCCGTCCAGCATGCGGAAGTCGCCCACCGTCTCGAATACGTCCACATAGCGGAACACCGGGCCGAAGGCCGCATCGACCAGGCTGAAGTGCTCACCGGCAAAGTAAGGCCCGTCGCCGAGCACGGCTTCGAGCAGGCGGAACTTGGCGGCCAGCTCGTCCCGCCGGGCGAGCAGCGCAGCCTCATCACGGGCGGTGTAGAAGCCCCACAGGCTGTTGAGGGTGGCCGAGGCGAACTCGATCCAGCCGCGATGTTGCGCCCGCACCAAGGGGTCGTGCGGATGCAGCCGGGGCGCGGTGGTGTCGTCGAGGTATTCGCAGATCACGGCGGATTCGAAGATGACGGCGCCCTCGTCCACCTGCAGCAGTGGCGTCTTGCCGAGCGGCGAGATCGCCAGGAACCAGGCAGGCTTGTTGGATAGATCGATGTCCACGCGGCGGAAGTCGATGCCCTTTTCCTGCAGGGCGATGGCCGCCCGTTGCACATAAGGACAGAGGGCGTGGCTGATGAGGGTATGGCGTGCAGTCATGAGGAGCATCCCAAGAAATAAGGGGGAGGAGGCGCAACACGCCTCCTCCCGGATTGCAGACAAATCCCGATGGCCCGCTTGCGGGTCATTGACAACCCACCCTCCCGCCAGAGGGCGGGAGTCGGAGGGTGGGGAACGTCTCAAGGGGGCTGCGGATGGGTTGCCATAGGTCAAACCAGCAAAGCTTGCTTTGCGCCCGTCTGACATCGTGCTTCCCACCTTTGTCAGCAGCCTGGGAGGAGGCGCAACGCGCCCCTCCGATAGCACCGGCTTGGCGTTAGCCCTACTTGCCGAGGCCTTCGGCGGCCAGCGCGGCCTTCACCGTCTGCCGCGCGGCGATCCGCTGGCGATAGGCCTGCAGATTGGGCCAGCGCGCCAGGTCGATGCCGACCGCCTTAGCCCAACCACTGGTGACGAACAGATAGGCATCGGCCACCGTGAAGGTGTCGCCCATCAGGTAGCCATGGATCGCCAGGTGGGCTTCCACATGGTCAAAGCGCTTGGCCAGTTGCTCACGCACCAAGGCCTTGGCCTCTTCCGGCCAGTCCGGCTTGAACAGCGGCGAGAAGCCCTTGTGGATCTCAGCCGTGATGAAGTTGAGCCAGGACTGCAGGCGATAGCGCTCCAGCGAACCCGCTGGCGGCGCCAACTTGCGGGACGGCACCTTGTCGGCGATGTACTGCATGATGGCCGGGCCTTCGGTCAGATAGAGACCGGGCTCGATTTCCAGCGTCGGCACGTAGCCGTTGGGGTTGATCTCCCAATAGTCGCGGCCGGTTTCGGTGCGCTTGGTCGCGAGGTCGACCTTTTCCAGCTCGAAGGGCAGTTCCGCTTCGCGCAGCAGGATGTGCGGGGCTTGCGAGCAGACACCGGGGGCGTAGTAGAGCTTCATCATGTTCTCCTTGGGGCGGGGGATTGGGTTCAGTAGGCCGGCACCGCGCGGACGGATTCGCCACGGTCCGACAGGGCCAGCGCGCCGTCGCCTTGCAGCACGTGCACCAGCGACGCCAGCAGCAGGAACGCGGGGTATTCCCAGCCGCCGTTGGCGTTGGTGAACACCCAGCCGTTGGGCAGGTGCGTCCATAGCGCGGTGGCCATCACCGGCAACAGCAGCACGGACACGATGCGACCGTGCCAGCCCAGCAGGATGGCGATGCCGCCGGTGATTTCCATCAGGAACACCGGCCAGGCCGCGAAGCTGGGCAGGCCCTTGGCGGCGAGGAAGGCGGCGAAGCCCGGCAGGGTGAAGACCAGGGCCTTGAGCAGCGCGTGGGAAATCCACATGCTGCCCAGTGCGAGCCGCAGCAAGGTGGCGGCGTAAGGGGCGTAACGGTTTTCTTCCATTTGGTTTGACCTCGATGATCGGTTGCGGTGTGCTAAGGTTAGGCATGCACAATTGCAATGAAAATTGGCAACCGTGAAATCATCCATTGCAGAAACGCAATACAAGCTCGCGCTGACCGACCTCGACCTGGTGCTGGCCTTGGTGCGCGGCCGCACCCTGGCCGGTGCCGCCACCCGGCTGGCAGTAGACCCATCGACGGTGTTCCGGGCATTGAAGAAGCTGGAGCGCAGCCTGGGAGAGTCGCTGTTCGACCGCAGCCGGCAAGGCCTGCTGCCATCCGAACTGGCGCTGGAGCTATCCGCGCGTGCCGAGAAGGTGGAAACCCAGCTGGAAGAAGCGCGCGAGGTGGCGATGCAGAGCAGCCGAGCGCCGTCCGGCCTGCTGCGGGTCACCACCACCGACACCATCCTGCACACCCTGCTGTTGCCAGTGCTGCCGGGGTTTTCCGCCCGCTATCCGGGGATCGACCTGGAGCTGGTGGCGGCCAACCCGGTGGCCAACCTCAGCCAGCGCGAAGCGGACATCGCCATCCGCGCCACCCGCAAGCCGCCGGATTACCTGGTCGGCAGCCGGCTGGGGTCGCTCAGCGGCTCGGTCTATGCCTGCCGGGCACTGGCCGACACCCTGGGCCCCGATTCCGCGCTGGAAGATCTGCCCTGGGTGGCACCGGACGAATCGCTGGCAGGGCATCCTTCCGTTCGCTGGCGCCGCGCGCACTATCCCAAGGTGCAGCCTCGTTACCGCTGCAATAGCCTGCTGTCGATCCGGGCGGCGGTGCGGCAAGGCATGGGCATCGGCGCCCTGCCGGACTTCCTGATGCAGGGCGACGACAGTGTGGTGAAGCTGATCGACTCGGTGGAAGACCTGCGCACGGAGCTATGGGTACTGGCCCACCCCGACGTACGCCATCTGCTGCGGGTGAAGCTGTTCTTCGACTATCTGCGGGAGAACATCCGGTTGGGTTGAACGGCTGACCCCGCTTTACCTTGGAATATTTGAATGGCATTGTTTGACCTGTCGGACGGGCTGCGGCCCGCCCACTTCAACGACAGGACCAAACCATGAATCGTCGCGCCACCCTGCTGCTGCTCGCCCTTCTCGCCACCGGTTGTGCCACCACCGATTCCCCACAGGCTGGCAACGGCGGCACCAAGTTCGAAGTCCGTGGCAAACGCTACGACGATATCTGGCGGGCCGCCGTGAAGGTCACCAGTCAGCAGCTCAGCATCGTCGAAAACAACAAACAGACCGGCACCCTGCGCGCCGAAAAAGGCGTGAGCTGGTCGTCCTGGGGCGAGGTGGTCGGCGTGTTCGTACAGCCGGCCCGCGCCGGCGCCCCGGTCTACACGGTGGAAGTGCAGAGCATGAAACGCTCCCGCGCCCAGATCACCGGGCAGGACTGGACGATGACCATCGTGTCGGGGATCAAGTCGGAACTGGGGATTTGACCCCGCAGTCCGGACGGCTTGCCGGCCGGGGAGGAATAGTCACCGGCCCCCCGGCCACTTCGCGTCCGGGCTACGGGTGGCGGAGC